>NZ_LZGP01000019.1:0-104775 GCF_001690445.1 Gilliamella sp. wkB195 | reverse complement strand
AATATAAAAATAAATACAGCACCAATTAAATTGATAAATGAATAAAACAATATTGGTAAAGTAACAACCAAGCAAAATAAGAAATCAGTATCTCCTGTACAAAAAATACAAAGGTACAAAAGAAATAAATGACCTAGTGCATATAAAAATAAACTAAAAAAAGTTATCGAAGTATGATCATTTTGATTCATATCACTTTGGGGAATAAATATTTGCACAATAACACGAAAAAAAACGTATAACGATATAACTATGCAAACAATATTTAGAACTAAAATCAGTAAGGTACCACAAAATAACAATACTCCTTTATTAAATACTAGCAAAGCATATGGGGCTTCTAATAATATTCGAATAGCGTGCATTACTGTAAAAAAAATTAGTGATAACTTCAGTAAATCATTTGAATTGAAGATTAAATAATTTTGTCTATCCCTTTCCATTTCCATTATTCCTTAATTTTATGAAGTACTTTATGCATATTACTCATTATCATTGATAATGTGTTACTTAAGTATGATTATTTACATTAAAGTAGCATACACATCTCAATAATTTTAACATTAGAATCATTGATGCCAATGTTAAAATTTAATTCACTAATCTGTAAAAAAATCACATCAGTTTATATGCCTAACCAAATTTGCCGATAACGTTGGCGTCGCTTTACTCGGCAATAATTCGCCAATATGGAAAACCCTTGCTTTTCCATTATCCACAGAAAACAGGACTTCCATTTAGCGGCGGTATTGGAGTTAATCCCTAATTGCTGATTAGCGGTTTTAAGGGTTTCACCTTGTAGCAATAAGTCAACAAAAGGCAACCACAGTTCGCAATGAGATAAATGATTTAATTGATATTTTTTGAGCGGATTAAACGTACGTCGACAGCTTCGGCAACGAAAATTAAGGCGGTGACCAATACGAACCGTCAGAGGTGATTCGCAATAATCGCAAGGCATGACGGTTGTACTGAGCAAATCTTTAAGCCATGATTTAAATGCTTGCGCTTGCTGACTGACCTGGTCAGGGGTGGTTTGCTCAAGGTCTAATACCGCTTGATAAAGGTCAGGCTCATGCTGTTCCAGCAATTGTCGAATAACATTATCCCGCCTACGAGCTGCTCGTGGTGACAGGTTGAATTGAGCAGCAATAAAACTGTGGGGCTGAGCCGTTAAGGTATACGCAGCAATATCAATCAGCAATGATGTAGGTTTAAGGCGCTGGCATAAAGGACTTGCTGCAACTAACTTCGGCAACTGTTGCAAAAATCGCTCTGCAGCAGGCTGTTGCTTACTCGGTAAAATTGCATGATACATTATTACGCTCCTTATAACGGTATAGACTCCTCAATAATTTTCACAAACACTATAACCTAAAAAGTAAACAGTTGGAATTGTTTAATTAACGACTGCCCAGCCTAAACAGAATATGCTATATTATTTTTTAACTGATTTTACAAGGTGATACGATGGATATTAAACTGACTAAGCATGACAAACGCTATATTGAAGGCACAGATGATGTGTACAGCATTATGCAACGTGTGTTATTGCGTGATAACCAAATCGACCAAGAAAAAGAACATCTTTGGATGATTGGGATGAATCAAGCTGGTTATATCCTGTATATCGAACTGATTGCACTTGGCAGTTATAAATCGGTCGATGTTGAACCGATGAATGTATTTCGTGTTGCGGTAATGAAAAACGCCTCACGCGTGATATTAGTTCATAATCACCCGTCAGGATCGCTGACACCGTCCGAAGCAGATAAAGATATCACTGATCGCCTAATTCAAGTCGGCCGTATTTTGAATATCGACCTAATCGACCACCTAATTATCACCCCAAAAACCTATATCAGCTTCCGAAGTACTAAACTTATGGACGAGTTAGAGCAAAGCCTAAAATACGTCCCAACTTATCAAGTGGTTGAACGCATCCGTAAGGAAGAAAAGTTGATTGCTAAAGAGAAGTTGGCGATTGAAAAGGATAAGACAAAAACAGCTCAACAGAAAGCGAAAGCGGAAAAGGAACAAAAAGAAGCAGCGCTTGCACAAGCCAAGGCATTAGCAAATGCGTTATTTAATAAAGGTGTTGATATTGAAACTATTGCTAAAATAATGGAAATCACACCGAAGAAAGTTGAAAGGATTATCAGAAAAGGAGAATAAGGTGATATCTTCAATTCAAGACATTGAACATGCAATGAATAGTTATGGTTTTTTGGGGATTCTTTTGGTTATATTATCAGTATTTAACTGGTTCTTTAAAAACCTATTCCCTTATCTTTTTCGAAAATCAAAACTTGAAAAACTAGATGAATATAAAGATAAATTTAAAGAATTAGATGGTTATAGCGAAAAAACACATGTTATCAATAAAATAATGGAACAAGAATATGGTCGTATTTTTTTGAATGAGAGAGATATATCTAAACAGAAAATCATGATTTTTTTGTTAAAATACAATCTTTGTCGGACAATTAAAGAGGCTAAAAAATTTGCTACCTATTCAGTATTCAGAGAATCTAAAAAAGCTCTAATATTTGATAAATCTGGTTCTTTAAAAAAAATTTTTGGTGTACTTGTAGCTTTCATTTTTTTCTTAGGTTTATGTATATATTGTAAATTACAGGCAATAGAAAAGTCAGTCTTAGCACAAAATAATACTAATTTTGAAGTAATTGTCTGGACTATCTTTTGTTTAATGTTTTATTTAGCAAGTTTAATATGCGTGTTAATTTTTTTTCAAAAAATAGGAGATTCAATTTCTACCTATAAATTGATTAAAAAAAACTCAAGAGCTATTCAAAAAATTAGTTCTCGATTATCCGAATTAAACACCCAGAAATGCTTAAAAAAAGAAGAGAAAAATTCCAAGGAAAAATCAGCAATTGAAACAATTAAAAAAGCACATCGAAAATAATTTAAACATGCTAGTTCAAAAAGGTATTAACTGGATTATAGAGTTGGTTGTTAAACGGGTAAAGAAGATCATGAACAACTCAAATATAACGTTCTTAAATGTTATTATTTAATCTATAAAATCATTAAAAGATAACGTATTACTTTTAGGTTTATGTTTATTATCTAATTCAGTCACTCTCAATTTAAGTGGCATCTGACTTAACACACCACTAAATATACATGTACCTCTTGGCAATGTCGGTATTGATTCTTCACTAACTTTATCAATATACGAAACTGCTTTTTGAATGGCATATAAATCATTTTGATTAATTAATCGATGGATGAAATAGTTATGAGCTTGTGAAATAATTGTTGGCGATATGTCATTTGGTCTTTGACTGGAAATAGTAACAAATACACCAAATTTTCGACCTTCTTTGATAATTTCTTCAAATGTTTCTAGGCGATAATCTTTCCAATTTTCTGACTCTCTATTTGATGTATTGGAAAGAATGTTATGAGCCTCATCAATTATAAATGAAAGTGAGGATTTTTTATCTTCCTGTTTTTTATTTTCATAAGCCCATTTTGATATTAATAATGGAAGTGTTTTTTTCATTGTGAGATTAACCATATTTAGATTAATAACAATAAAATTACTTTCTTTCCAAAATTCCTCTTTTCCCGAAGTATCAAAAATTTTTTTGATATCATTTTTATTACTAACAAGTCTATTAATTACAGGGGAAACATGAGAGTGTTCGGATTGATTTGATAATATTTCTTTTATTAATTGCAAATAGCTAAATTTTAGGAAAATACCTAATAAATCCGATGGAAAAGTAAACGATTCTGCACATGAATAAATATACATTTTCGGAATGGAAGATTCTTCTTCAATAAAACCATTTTTATTTACGAACACCCATTTTTTTTGATTAATATTAGCATTAAATTTAATATCACTCACAATTTCATCGTTATCAAATAACTGGCGATAAAGATCGATAATAGTATCTGCTTTTAATTTATCACTACTTAAAAAAGTATTTTTTATACTTTTCTTAAGTATACTTCGAAAATAACATAATGGATTATCCGCTTTGTAAACAGCGTTATAAAGGCTTAATACTCTTTTTAAAAAAGGTTTTTGTGTTTTATCTCTAGCATCGGATAAAATAGAAAGCATTTCATGTTCAAGTAACATTTCTTTAGGAATTGGTATTTTATCGCCATTATTTGTCTGAGTAGAGAGATTATAAACCTTTTTGTCGGGAGTAATACAATCATTAGAAGTATATTCACCATTAAAATCAAATAACAAAAATCGGCATTTATTCTGAAAATCATTTATGATCTTGGCTTTCAATTTTTCATAACCATTTTTGTACAAAGCAGCTAAAGTATTTGATTTGCCACTACCTGTATTACCAAAAATAGCTATATGTGAATTTAATAACCCGTCAACAGGAATTGAAATATCTATATTTTCTAGGTCTGTTTTAGCAAAATTTATACTGAAATCATTTTTAGTTGTTATAGCATGAATGCTTTGAATAATATTTTCAGTGACGATAAAAGCTTCGTTACCAATCAGAGGAAATTCCCTTGTTCCGCCTGCAAATTTTCCTTGATTATCAATGTATCCAAGTAATGATGTAGTTAAAAAACGAAGGTAATGATTTGCACTGGAACCACCGGTATTATTTAAATCATTTTTTTTATCTTCTATAATTTTTTCTGATTCAATTTTTACAATTAAACTAAGAAACCCCTTTTTTATTTCAATAAAACTGTTTACAGAAACATTTTTTAAAACTTTTCCTTTAAAAAAGAGATCACTAAGATTTTTATTTTTATCAACCAGAATAGTAATATATCTTCCTGATACTTCAACAACTTCACCAATTCTGAGTACTGCTTCATCTTCAATGAAAAATTCATTCATAGTTATAACCTAAATAATTTCTAATATTGAGCAAAACTTTTCTAAATCCATATCCTCGTCTTTTAAATAAACAATTTCTACATTGGCAAAATCTTTAAATTTATCATTATAAGATTCAGTACTGCTCTCGTTATAGGCAAATATCATTAATTTGAGTGTCGTATTTCGTAAAGCTTTTTTAGTTAATAATTCGATATGCTCATCAGCAAAAGAAAATCCAAAAACAATTAATAATGTTCCTTCTTTATCCAATTCGTTAGAATAGGTTCTTAACAAATCATAATAAATATTTTCTAAGACAGTTTCTTTAAATTTCTCTTTACGAGGAAGAACTAATGCATGTTGATTAACCCAATCTTTTTGGTTTTGGCTATCTTCAAATCGAATTGGTTTTATTGGAGGAATTTTATAATAGACATCATCACCCTCTTTTTTCCATGAAAGAGAACCATGTAATTTAATTAAGTTTATCGTTGGTAATTCAATGCTATAGTTATAAAAGTTTCCAGTGTTATAAATCGATCGATAAAAACTTTTAGAGTCATAAATATACTCATTATAAATATTTTTTCTATGGGTAAAACCATCATTTAAAATTAAATTATGTCTATATGTTGCTGCATCTTCTATAAATAAATCATAATTAGTCGTAAAAATATTTGCTCTTCTTGGAAGTAAACCAGTTCGCCTTTTAATTAAGATATTTTCTAGAATAGATATAAATTTTATATAATTTCTCTGTGTAGTTTTTACATTATTAACAAATTCTTTTAGAAAACAGTAAATAGAACTTTCATAAGTTCTATCTAACAAAATATCAGTAGCATCCCATACACCACGCAAAAAACTTTCTGAAAGATTATAATAACTAACTTCGTCTCGATTTATTATATGTTGTTGTAAGTCGAATTCAATGGTCCCTAATATATTTATGGCTGGTTTAGATGCCCCCGAACCAATCAAAAAATTAATATTGGCAGATTGAAATATGCGTTGAAAATATTCAATTTCATTTTTGTCATTTTTATTATATGTTTTTACTAATGCCACAAATATTTATCCTCTCCTAAATATCGGTTTAGTATAACATACCAAATTTATACTAAATAAGTATCTATAATTGCATATAAATTATAATTAACCATTTTTTAATTACGTTAAATATGGAAATGCAATTTCAAAGATAAAATTTAAAAATATAACTTATTTTTTTAAATTTCCGAAAATTCTCCTTTTCTGCTTTAAAAATTATACCGAGTTACTTTACAACCCCCATAAACTTGGTATAAAATTCACCCGCTTTCCTGAATAGTGCTGCTGCAGGAAAACAGTAATTATCTTCTCAATTTGAGGAGACGCTTTTTTATTGTTTTCTAGGTGGCTATTATGTCTACATTTTCCCGTTTACAAAAACGTTTGTCCCGTCTTGGGATTGAAAGTCATTTTAATAATGATATTTATACTTTAAATAAAGAAAATACTTCTGCTCAGATTTTGTTACCGAGTCCATTGCCATTAGAGCAAAAAGCGGTAGAACAGCTACTGAACTTTGCATCTGTGAGCGTTCCTAATAGTGTAGGGAAAGTTTGCATGGCTCGTGCTACACCTGATTTTCATCCGGGTGCGGTTGCGCCTGTTGGTAGTATTGTTGCAACTACACAGGATTTAGTTATTCCGGCAGCAATTGGTACCGATATTAATTGCGGTATGCGGCTTTTTACCACGGGTTTAAGCTTTGATCAGGTGTGTGAACAAAAATCGACAATTATTGCACAGTTAAAACGTGTGTTATTGCAAGATGAACGCGATGTACCTGTTACTCCACACTCTTTTCAAGCATTATTCGATCAAGGCCTTGCAGCATGGTTATCGGCGTTACCGCAGCAAGGTTTGTGGAATTCAGTTAATTATGAACGATTACACGCAGAGCTTAATAAAATATCGGGTAATCACTTAATTAAGGCAGATAGTCAGTATGCGCCTGAAGCCTTTTTTGAAAAGCGCGATATTATTCGCCCTGCGAGTTTAGGTACAGTCGGATCTGGCAACCATTTTGTCGAGTTACAAATTGTTGATGATATTATCGATCGACATTTAGCTTATCAATTAGGTCTTGAAAAAAATAGTGTTGTCGTCATGATTCACACTGGATCGCGTGATGTCGGTTTTTACATTGGTCAGCGTTGGCAAGATAGAGCAAAAGCTTTATGGCCGAATAATGAAAAGCAACCAAAATCAGGATTGTTTGGTTTAACAGATAGTCACGCACAAGCCTATTTACAAGCTATGGGGGTTGCTGCGCGTTATGCTTGGATTAATCGAATTGTGATTACCGAATTGATACGTAAATCACTTGCAACTATTTTTCATCAAGATAATAGTCAACTTGTGGTCGACATTTCGCACAATATCATTTTGCCTGAACAAGAGATGAATATTCATCGTAAAGGAGCGACGCCGGCTTATGCTGGTCAGATAGCTTTAATCCCAGGTTCGATGGGTGATCACTCTTATGTGGCAGTAGGTAAAGGTAATGCAGATTGGTTATGGTCTTGCTCACACGGTGCAGGTCGAGCAGAAAGACGACAAGCTATGCGTAGCAAAAAAGTCGAATATGATAAGGTTAATTTGCCATGGCAATGTATTACCTTAAAAGAAGAACGGCTACGTGAAGAGGCGCCCACAGCCTACAAACCGATCACACCAGTGATTGAAGCACAACAAAACGCCGGTTTGATTCAAACAGTGGTTAAACTTAAACCGTGGATTACGTTTAAGGTGTAATTTTTATACAACAACCGCATTGATTTGGCTTGATGCGGTTTTAAAAAATACTTTGTTTGCACAAGCGTCGGCTAAATCAGCAAAAATACTCACAACAACTTGTTTATAGCAAATAATATCAAGCTAATAGTTGTTGCTTATTAAAATTAAATTCTGTAAAAATTATTGAGGAGTCTATACCGTTATCTAGTTTAAGGCTTCCAACATTCAACGGTGGAAACCTTACCAAAATTAGATAATGTTATAGTTTAAAAGGGATTTTTCTGTGTTGAGCAACTTTATTTAATAGCTATACCCAAATAGTATCAATACCCAGCCGCTAAACCATCTCCTCTCGGGTCGGTTGCGCCCATTAGTAGATGATGATTGGTATCGATAAGAATGGCACCAGCATGACCCATGGTATCGGTGTAATCATCAACAATTTGCACATCATGCCCACGTAATTTGAGGGAATGAATTACATCGTTAGGTATGCGCCCTTCCACTTTAAGATTATTGGAAGATGCACCCCATGTGCGGCCATGTAACCACCTTGGTGCATTAATGGCATCTTGAGGTGTCATATCAAAATCAACAATTCGTGTCACAATTGCCGCTTGCGTTTGTGGTTGTCCTTCTCCGCCCATGGTGCCATAAACCAGATAAGGTTTATTATCTTTTAAAAGCATGGCTGGATTTAACGTATGAAAGGTGCGTTTATTTGGCTCTAAACGATTAATATGGTTAGGATCTAACGAGAAAAAACTACCACGATTTTGCAATAAAATCCCAGTATCATCCTCCACTATCCGAAGCGGATAAAGATATTACTGATCGCCTAATTCCAGTCGGTCGTATTTTAAACATCGACCTAATCGACCACCTAATCATCACTCCTAAACCCTATATTAGCTTTCGCAGTACTAATCTTATGGGCAAGTTAGAGCAAAGTCTGAAAAGAAAATATTGATTAATGCATTGTTGGAAAAGGAGTTTCGGTTGATGAATTTGCTAAGATTTGGGGATAACGGTGAAGGCAGTGGAGAGGATTACATAAATAAATTAATTTTTGATAAAGATTCTTATTTTCTGTGTTATTTCGAATTGTTACTAAAAGAACACAGAATTTAAGAAAAATTTTTATTTACCGTAAAAATACTTTAATTTGATTAGCTACAGCTTCTGCTAACTTTACTGGTACAGCATTTCCAATCATTTTATACGCATCGGCAAGTGAGTTATAATAAAATTTAAAATCATCAGGAAAAGTTTGAATTCTTGCACACTCCCTAACTGACAATCGTCGATATAATTTTTCCTTACCTTCAACAAATTGAAATTTATCTTTACCGACATTAATCATAATCGGGGCTTGAGGATGGATAGGCGCATGCCGAGCTCCAGCTTGAATAGTAAAACTCTGCTGATCCCATGTCCTTACTCTGTTACGAGACATAAAGATTGTTGAAAAATCACCCGTAAAATATTCATGATTTAGTATAGATAATTTATCCCCATGAGATTTATTTTTTTCTAATGCGGGAACAGCAGAATTTTGTAAATCAAAAATAGAATCTTTCAATGATACTTTTGTTTTTAAAGGTGTTGGAAATTCAAATTTAACTTCAAGATCTTTCCTAAAACCAACATAAAATACACGTTTTCGGTCTTGTGGAACACCGTAATCACTGGCATTTAATGTTTGAATAGAAACATCATAACCTAATCCTGCTTGATCAAATAAATAAATTATATTTTGAACGGCTTCTAAATGTCTTTTTGACATCATCCCAGAAACATTTTCAGCAACAAAAAATTTAGGTTGTAAATCCTCTAAAAGTCGAATAAATTCAAAAAATAATTTTCCTCTTTCGTCTCTAATTCCCCTTAGTGCACCAGCTTCAGACCAACTTTGACATGGTGGACCGCCAATGATTCCATCAATTTTATTTGTATTTTTTAAAAAAATATCTGAGTTTATATTTCGAATGTCACCTTTAATTAATGGTGTAGAGTGATTTTTTTCATAAGTTTCCCAAATAGATTTATCATATTCGTTAGCAACAACTATTTGAAAACCTGCATTTTTGAAACCTAAATCAAGTCCGCCGGCTCCCGAAAATAAAGAAATAATATTCATATATACGACTCTTTTGGCTATAAGAAAAAGGTGATTAGTTTAGCATCTTTAAGTTTTGCTGGATTATCTGGACATTTAATCTTTACGTCTTTTATCACTAGATTTTCTAATTCTTTTTCATTTTTTTCTAATTCATTGCGATCTTCATCACTAAATGTTAAATATTTTTCAATATTAATTAGTGCCATCATGTTGAAAGAAGCACTTTTTTGAGATTCATAAATATAATTAAATACCTTAATAGGGTTATCAATATGCCACATACCACGAATTCTTAAATTTGTAATTCCTAAAGGGTCGACTTTATTTACTCTACCTAATTCTTTTGTTTCAGAAAATTCAACGCCCTCTATGGTTAGAATTCCTTGTTTAATTTTTAATTTAATTCTTTCGTAAATATCTAAACTGGCCGCATAATCTACGCCATAAACAAAGCATAAGGAATGAAGTAAATTCTGATTATTTATCTGACCTATTGCATAAATCATATCTTTTTCAATCCAATCCTCACAAGAAACACAAGATTTGACAAGCATTGGACTATTTGAAAATAATTTCGCTTTTGGATAAGACGAATTCAAAGCAATAGCAGCATTTGTAGTTTCAATTTTTTTAATTTCGATCGCATCACCAGCATATATCATGGCGTCAGGCGGATTATTTTGATTCCCTAGATAACTAAACAATTCATTTCGCCTTCTAATACGTAGTTGTTCATCTATTTCACCAACAGTTCCACAAAAGAGATCAATAATAAATTCTTCAAGTCCTTTACCTTGATTATTTATTCTATTTCTTCCACTATTCATTTGCAGTATTTGAGATACTGGCGATTTTACTAAGTATAAAATAGCTTTTATTAAATTGGTTTCCATTCAAAAACTCTCATATTAAATGATAATATTGTACTAGAATCATGCTCGACAATTAATAATAAAACTTCTTATTACAGATTCCTAATATTTGTAAGATTAATTTATTAGCATTATAAAACTGATTAAGTATAAATCAGACAAAGAGATTAATAAATAAAGCAAAAAACTCACAACAACTTGTTTATAGCAAACAATACCAAGCCA
The DNA here is from genome assembly GCF_001690445.1 of Gilliamella sp. wkB195. NCBI lineage: Bacteria > Pseudomonadati > Pseudomonadota > Gammaproteobacteria > Orbales > Orbaceae > Gilliamella > Gilliamella sp. wkB195. The sequence goes on along the minus strand of NZ_LZGP01000019.1, from coordinate 93,929 downwards.
ATAGTTATTGTTTATTAAAATTTGTAAAAAATATTGAGGAGTCTATACCGTTATCCGGTTTAAGGTTTCCAACATTTAACGGTGGAAACCTTAACAAGATTATATATAGTTCAAAAGGGATTTTTCTGCATTGAGCAACTTTATTTAACCGCTATCAATTCATTACCCAAATAGTATCAATACCCAGCCGCTAAACCATCTCCTCTCGGGTCGGTTGCGCCCATTAGTAGATGATGATTTGCATCGACAAGAATGGCACCGGCATGTCCCATGGTATCGGTGTAATCATCAATAACTTGCACATCATGCCCACGTAATTTGAGGGAATGAATTACATCGTTAGGTATGCGCCCTTCAACTTTAAGATTATTGGAAGATGCACCCCATGTGCGGCCATATAACCATCTTGGTGCATTAATGGCATCTTGTGGTCTCATATCAAAATCAACAATTCGTGTCACAATTGCCGCTTGCGTTTGTGGTTGTCCTTCTCCGCCCATGGTGCCATAAACCAGATAAGGTTTATTATCTTTTAAAAGCATGGCTGGATTTAACGTATGAAAGGTGCGTTTATTTGGCTCTAAACGATTAATATGGTTAGGATCTAATGAGAAAAAACTACCACGATTTTGCAATAAAATTCCTGTATCTTTAGCAACAATGCCGGAACCAAAATCATGGTAAATACTTTGAATAATAGATACCGCATTTCCTTCTGCATCAACAACACCAAACCAAACGGTATCGCCTTTAGGATCTAATGGCTTTGTTTCTACACAGCCCTTTTGCATATCAATCTGTTTTGCTTGTTGTTGACCATGTTGGGTAGATAATAAGAGATTAAGCGGGATCTGATTAAAATCGGGATCAGTAAGGTATTTATCTCGATCAGCAAATGCTTGTTTTGTTGCTTCAATTATTAAATGGTAATAATCCGCACTGCCTTCACCCAAGGATTTTATATCAAAATTATTGAGTATATTTAGAATCTCTAACGATGCCATACCTTGTGTATTGGGGGGTAAATTATAGGCGGTATATTGTCGATAATTAACATGGATCGGGGCTACCCATGTAGCACGGTGCTTAGCAAAATCGTCTAAAGTTAACACGCCACCATGGCTTTGCAGATCGTTGACAATATTTTTAGCAATATCACCCTGATAAAATTCATTAGCGCCTTTATTCGCAATGGTTTTTAATGTGTTAGCTAAATCGGGTTGTTTAAGGATTTCGCCGATTTGGTAAGCTTGCCCATCGTTTTTTAAGAATACTTTTTTAAATTCCGAAAAACGCTGTAACTCCCGAAACTCTTTGTCTTTTGGATCAATATTAACCGTAGACCAATAATTTAGGCTAGGTGAAACCGAAAATCCATGTTCGGCATAATCAATTGCTGATGCAAATAGCGTGTGCCATGGTAGTGCATTATTCATATTTTTAGAGGCATATTGGTACGCTTCATCCCAACCGGAAACCACCCCTGGAACGGTATTGGCTGCCAGATAACCTCGCGACGGAATTTTATGGAAACCTTGATTTTTATAATAGTCTATCGTGGCCAAACTACCAGAACGACCGCTGGCATTTAGCCCTTTTAGTTCTTTGGTTTTAGCGTTGTAAATTAACCAAAAGTTATCGCCACCAATGGTATTCATTTGAGGATAAACAACAGCAAGCGTTGAGGCTACGGCAATCGCTGCATCAACCGCATTGCCTCCTTTGTGTAATACATCAATTCCAGCTTGAGTCGCTAAATAATTGGGGGACGTTACCATAACATTGGTCGTTATCGGGTTAAGACAACGGGAAGGGGTATCACAGTACTTTCCTGTCTCTGATAGCGGTATATCAGCAGCACCAGATAAAGGATTAATAAGCAATAAACTTAATAATATTGGGTATCTTTTCCTCATTTTAGAAGTTCCTCAATTGTTAACTGTAACATTTTGAGGAATGCATTTTCTATGCCAATAATAAACTAATTAAATTTTGCAGCAAAAATGATTATGACCAATGATGATAATACCAATCTGAATTGCCTTATAATGCAAGCGGTGTTCCGCGATACTTCAAATCCGGCTGTTTAATCCACTGCTGAGCATCAATAATCGCCAGCTCTCGGGCATTTTGTTGTTTGGTGATATCGAGCACGTGATTGGCGGCATTGGCGGCCAGTTCAAAGGCGGTTAATTGGGATTGTCCATTGACTAAATGGGCAGTAAACAGACTACAAATTAAATCGCCCACGCCCAATGGACGGTGTGGAAAATCATATAATGGTCGAGTCAGATGATAGCTTTGCGATGGTGTGGCTAAAATCATTTCAAATAATTCAGTCGTTTTACCGGCATGCAGCAGATTTTTAACCAATATGGCTTGAATCGGCTTATTTTGCAGTGTTTTTATCGCGTTAAGCACATCGTTAAAGGTTTTGATTTCCAGATTCGATAATATCTGTAACTCCAATAAATTTGGCGTGATATAGTCAGCGTATTTGATTGCTTGCTTAGTGAAGAAATCAATAATATTTTGTGGCAAGGAACTGCCTTTATTGATGTCGCCCCCCATCACCGGATCGCAAACATAAATCGCATTAGGATTATAAAATTTTATCTTTTTTACGGCCTCAAGGATCTCTTCACCTTGTTCGGCAAGTCCAATATAGCCCGAAATAATGGCGTCAATAGATGACAATACGCCAATTTTTTCCAAACTATTGACGATTCGAGTGATTTGCTGAGCGCCCAGCACAATGCCGTCATAATGTGGATAAACCGTATTACTCGATAACTGAACGGTGTGTATTGGCATCACTTCGACACCTTGCAATTGCATCGCTAGCGTCGCCACTTTATTACCGGCATAACCATAAACAACATTGGACTGAATTGATAAAACGGTTTTCATATATTGACCTTATTATTCATCATAATAACGATATTTGCTTAACAAGTAGATGCAGATAATGGATATCAGTGCTAAACCGCAATAAAACAAGGCTAATGGTAACCAAAAACTTTTGAAGGTATAAATAACATAACCACCTATCATCGGAATTAAGCTACCAAAAATAGCCGCACACCCTTGATAACTCATTGATAACCCAGTATAGCGCATTCTGGCAGGGAAAATGCGACTCAAATACCCAGCTATTACACCATAAAAGCCGCTGTAACAAATCACATTTAACGAAATCCCAATAATAAAACTGGCTTTTGTGCCTGTATTTATAATCGGGAATAACAAGAATACCGATGCCATTGCCAACATTGCTGTACAAATCAAAAAGCGTGTTGCCGAGAATTTTTCTGACCAATAAGAGATAAACGGTTGAGCAACAAAATGGACAATAGCGATCCAAAACAGTGCATCAACTATTACTGATTTTTCGACACCAAGTACCAAAGTAGTATAACCAATCATTAAGGTATTGGAAAAGATACCGCTAAATGACAGCACATTAGCACCAATCGCTAATATTAATAATGGCAATGCTTTTTTAAATACTTCGATAATCGGTGCTGACTCTTGCTTTAAGTCTGCTTGTTTTTTAGATGCTTCAACAAAAACCGGCGATTCGGTTAACGTCACTCTAGCAATAATGCCAATAATTAACAAAATAGCACTGGCTAAAAAAGGAATACGCCAATAACCACTATCAATCAGTTCATTAACAGGTAAACGAATAATATAAGAAAAAACCAGTAATGCTAAAATATTGCCTGCTGGGCTTCCCCACTGAGCAAAGGATGAAAAGAAGTTTTTCAACCCTTTCGGCGCATGTTCATTCGTCATCAACACGGCACCACCCCACTCACCACCAACGGCAACACCTTGTAAAATTCGCAATGCAACCAATAACGTTGGTGCCAAAATACCTGCTTGTTGATAAGACGGTAATAACCCAACAAAAGTGGTCGTCGTCCCCATTAAAAGCAAAGTGATAATAAGTGATTTTTTACGCCCTAAACGGTCACCAATATGCCCAAATAACATCGCACCTAAAGGACGGGATAAAAAACCTACTGCAAAGGTAGCAAATGCCCCTAAAATTTGTACAAACTCGTTATCAGACGGAAAAAATAGCTGACCAAAAATCAATACCGATGCTAACGCATAGATATAAAAATCATACCATTCAATAGTAGTACCAATAAAAGCAGCAAACGCCACTTTTTTTGCAGATGAATTTGACATAAGTAAACCTTGGGTAGAGGAATGTATGACCAATAATGAATAATAAAACTAGCACAAAGCTATCAACATCACAATTCGTTATCTGAAAAGAGATTAAAAATTATATATAGAAATTTAATAATATTTCTATTTTATTAAATACGTTCAACTTGATGTATGCGAATTAATTATAACACTTTAGCTTTGGGCTTCCGATAACTTTTATCTTATTGTAGTGATAACATCTTCCATCAACTTTGAATATGCACAAATCGCATAATGGTATATAAAATTGATATTTCCTTATTTATCGATAATCGCTTTTAATTAGATTTAATAAAAATATCGGTAAGGAATCATTATGGGATTGATCGCGCCTCATGCTAGTGACAGTTTACAACCTTTACAGGTTAATGACGATGAACGGCTAGCCCTGCAACAATATGCAAAAAATTTACCAGCAATTACCTTATCCAGTCGTGAAACTGGAGATTTAGTCATGTTAGGCATCGGGGGTTTTACACCTCTGTATGGCTTTATGCGAGAAGAGGACTGGCGTAGCGTTTGCGATAATATGCATTTAGCGAACGGGGTTTTTTGGCCAATTCCCATAACCGTATCGGTGACCGATGCTCAAGCTGAAACCCTAAAATTAGGTGATGAAATCGCTTTAAAAACATCAGATGGGCAGATAATCGGTATTTTGAATGTGGATAGTATTTATCGCCCAGATAAACAATATGAAGCTAATCAGGTGTTTACAACGACAGATCCAAGTCATCCTGGTGTTGCAATGCTGATGGCTCAACCACCGGTTAATTTAGGTGGTAAAGTCCGAGTTTTGCACGATAATGGCTTTAAAGCACAGTTTGGTCAATATGCTTTAACGCCACAACAGACACGGGAACGCTTTAATCAATTAGGTTGGAAAAAAATAGCGGCCTTTCAAACTCGTAATCCAATGCATCGTTCACACGAATATTTAGTTAAAACCGTGTTAGAACTTTTTGATGGTGTGCTTATCCATTCATTATTTGGTAACTTAAAACCCGGCGATGTACCGGCCAACATTCGTCTTAAAGCAATTAATAGTTTAATTCACAATTACTTTGTGCCAGATTCCGTTATTCATTCCGGTTACCCTTTAGATATGCGCTATGCTGGGCCGAAAGAGGCGTTACTACATGCTCTTTTTAGACAAAATTATGGTTGTAGTCATCTTATCGTCGGCCGCGATCATGCTGGGGTTGGGGATTTTTACTCACCGTTTGCTGCGCAAGAGATCTTTAGCCATTTGCAAGACAACGATTTACTCATTAAGCCAATTAAGATTGACTGGACATTTTATTGCCACAAATGTGACGGTATGGCATCAACGAAAACCTGTCCACACGATAGTGCTGATCGCGTTCTTATTTCTGGCACGGAGGTCAGACGGCGTTTACAAGCCAAAGAGCCGATACCAGAAACATTTAGTCGGCCAGAAGTCGTTGCTGAGTTATATCAATGGGTAAATCAGTAATCAGCTAAATAGTTAATCATCCATAAATCAATAAAGGGAAAAGCCATGCTAGATTTAACTAAAGTTAACCAAAAATTGCAAAATCAGTCACCGTTAACCATTATTGAATGGGCACTGAAAAAACAACAAGATATTCCCGTTAAAAGTATTATCAGTACCCATTTTGGCCCTTATGAGGCAGTACTTTTGCACCTTGTTACCCAAATCGATCCGAATATTAAGGTTGTTTGGGTCGATAACGGTTATGCAACCAATGCAACCTATCGTGTAGCCAATGAAATTACTAAGCAACTTAATCTTAATTTACATATTTTTGTTCCACAAAGGACGACCGCTTATTTAAATGTGCGATATGGTGGGCTACCTGAACTTGATACTCCGGAACACACCGAGTTTACACAAATTGTTAAAATTGAACCGTTTAACCGTGCTTTGTCCACGCTTAAACCCACATTGTGGTTTACTGCACTACGCCGTGAACAATCTGCGCTAAGGCAAGAACTCAATATTGTAACAAAAGCAGGGGACAATTTATTTAAGATCGCCCCAATACTCGATTGGACGAGTCAAGATATGCAGAATTATATCGAAAAACATAATTTACCTAACGAAATGGACTACGTCGATCCAACTAAAGGACCACAAGGTAGAGAGTGCGGTCTACATAAAATAACTTTTTGATTTTTTATAAATAAACAACATTAGACTTTACTGGCAAAAGGTAAGTGAATCTAAGTTGGTTGGATTTACCATAGCACGTTAAGGTTACGAGCCAATAGCAATTTAACGATAGCTAAACGCTATCAGATAAGGTCATCGTATGAGTACACAACAATTTCCTTTTAATTGTGATGAATTAAAAAAAATTATTGAAAATTACAACGATAAGCAGCTAGCTTGGTTATCGGGTTATTTATGGGGACGGGCGGAAAAAAGTTCCGTCGAACAAGTTTTACCGAGTACCACTCCCCCCTCCAATATGACTCAAGCGGAGCAAAAAGTCACAATCATATCGGCATCACAAACCGGTAATGCCCGCCGAGTAGCTAACGAGTTAAGTCAGGATATTGAACGTTTGGGTATTGCGGTGACTCATCTGCCGGCAGGAGAATATAAAGCTAAAAAACTCAGTCAGGAAGAGATTTTAATATTGGTGACCTCAACCCAAGGTGAGGGAGAGCCACCGGAAGAGGCGTTGTCACTCTATAAATATCTGTTTGCAGCTAAAGCGCCTAAATTAACTCATTTACAGTTTGCGGTTTTTGGCTTAGGTGACGCTTCTTATCCAAAATTTTGTCAAGCCGCTAAAGACTTTGATCAACGATTCGCTGAATTAGAGGCTCAGCGCCTGCTAGTACGCGTAGATGCTGATACAGATTTTCAAACCGTAAGTACCTCTTGGCGACAGGCAGTGATTGATAAACTTAGTCAATTACAACTATCAAACACACAATCGCCAACAGAAAATTCAACCAGTATAGCCGTTAACAGTAGCCTTTATCACCGCGATAATCCATTTATTGCAACCGTTAACGTTAATCAAAAAATCACCTCACGCGATTCAGATCGTGATATTCGTCATATTGAGCTTGACCTGTCTGATTCGGATCTTCATTATCAGCCTGGTGATGCGGTAGGTGTTTGGTATCAAAATAGCAATGAACTTGTGGAGGAGATACTAAGTATCACCCAACTTGCAGGTGAGACGCCAGTTGAACATCATGGACAACAGATCGCTTTAAAAACAGTTCTGACTGAATATGTTGAATTGACTCAAAATACGCCGATCATTATTGAAAAATACGCTCAAGCCGTTCAACATCCCGAACTTCTTACCTTAATTGGCGATCGAGAAGCCTTATTGGAAATGAGTCAAACATTACCACTGGTTGATATGCTTAACCGCTATCGCGGCAAGATAGCGGCACAGGTCTTCGTTGGATTGCTTCGGCCTCTTACTCCGCGTTTCTATTCCATTGCTTCTGCGCAAGATGAAGTTGGCTCAGAAGTTCATCTTACCGTAAATGTAGTACGTTATCAGGTCGACGATAAGATCCGTATGGGCGGCGCATCTGGATTCTTAGCAAATCAAATTGCTGATCAAGATCAAGTCAAAATTTTTATTGAGCATAATGATAATTTTCGATTACCTGATGATACTCATGCACCAATCATTATGATTGCTGCCGGTACGGGCATTGCCCCCTTTAGGGCGTTCTTACAACAGCGTGCGAGTCAAGGTGCTACCGGTAAGAATTGGTTATTCTTTGGCAATCCACATTTTATATCCGATTTTCTCTATCAAGTGGAATGGCAGAGCTATGTTAAAGAAGGTCTGTTAACTCGCATCGATCTTGCTTGGTCACGAGATCAAGCTGAGAAAATCTATGTACAAGATAAATTAATTGCTCAAGCCAGTGATATTTGGCAATGGCTACAAGAAGGTGCCTTTATCTATGTTTGTGGAGATGCTAAACGTATGGCAAAAGCGGTTGATTTAGCGCTTCAACAAATTTTGATGACTCAAGCACAATATAGTCAAGAACAAGCTATAAGTTATTTGGATGAATTAAGAAGTCAAAAGCGCTATCAACGAGATGTTTACTAATGATAAACAGATACAACAACTAATATTAATTTATCGAGTGATGTAATATGAGCAAATCTAAAACAGTTACCCTGACTCAAACAGTCAATTTAACACCGCCACAAAATGATGTCTCTGATCTGCCTTTATCGGATTCTGAACGATTTAAGCGAGAAAGTAATTATTTGCGAGGCACTATCGTTGATGATCTTGATAACGGTTTAACGGGTGGCTTTAACAGCGATAATTCTCAGCTAATTCGCTTACATGGTATGTATCAGCAAGATGATCGCGATATTCGTAAAGAACGCACAGAACAAAAACTCGAGCCACTGATCTCCATGATGTTACGTTGCCGCCTGCCTGGTGGTATCATCACCCCAAAACAGTGGCTGACTATCGATAAATTTGCTACTGAAGCAACAAAATATGGCAGTATTCGACTCACGACTCGACAAACTTTCCAATTTCACGGACTGTTTAAACGCAGCCTTAAGTCTGCTCATCAGCTGTTGCATAAGATAGGGCTAGATTCGATCGCCACTGCCGGTGATGTGAATCGTAACGTTTTATGTACTTCAAATCCTGTGGAATCAAAAGTTCATCAACAAGCTTATCATTGGGCAAGCAAAATCTCAGAACATCTTTTACCGAAAACCCGTGCTTACGTTGAAATATGGCTGGATGGTGAAAAGCTTTCTACACCCGATAGTGAGCCAATTTTAAGTTCGACTTATTTACCGCGTAAATTTAAAACTGCCGTTGTCATCCCCCCGATTAATGATGTGGATGTTCATGCTAATGATCTTAGCTTTGTGGCAATAGCAGAAAAAGGCGAACTAATTGGTTTTAATGTATTAGTTGGTGGTGGTTTGGCAATGACGCATGGTGATAAAACAACTTACCCACGCAAAGCCGATGATTTTGGTTTTATTCCTGTCGAAAAAGTACTGACTTTTGCTGAGGCCGTTGTGACCACTCAACGTGATTGGGGTAACCGCAATAATCGAAAAAATGCCAAAACTAAATATACGCTTGAACGTGTTGGCGTGGAAAACTTCAAAAAAGAGGTTGAACTACGTGCCGGAAGTAAATTTCTAAGTAGTAAACCTTATAACTTTAGTCGACGAGGTGATCAATTTGGTTGGTATAAAGGTATTGATGATAACTGGCATTTAACGCTATTTATTGAAAATGGTCGGTTACTTGATTATCCCAATAAACCATTAAAAACCGGCGTTGCAGAAATTGCCAAAATTCATCAAGGTGATCTGCGTATAACCGCCAATCAAAACTTAATTATAGCTAACGTGCCAGAGGAACAAAAAGCAGCCATTGAACAAATTGCACGTCAATATGGTTTGCTTGACGATACTGTCACATTACAACGTAAATATTCCATGGCCTGTGTGTCTTTCCCAACTTGCCCACTAGCTATGGCTGAAGCAGAACGGTTTTTACCGACGTTTGTAACTAAAATAGAACAGATGTTAACTCAGCATCACTTATCCGATGATTATATTATTTTGCGTGTAACCGGTTGCCCTAACGGTTGCGCCAGAGCCATGTTGGCGGAAGTGGGAATGGTGGGTAAAGCACCTGGTCGCTACAATTTATATCTCGGCGGTAATCGAGAAGGCACACGAATTCCTCGCTTATATAAAGAAAACGTGAATGTAGAGGAGATTTTATTAGCACTCGAACCACTTATTGCCGCATGGTCCATTCATCGCAATAAAGAAGAAGGATTTGGTGATTTTGTTATTCGTCATGAGATTGTGAAACCGGTACTCAATTCAGCGATCGATTTTTATCAAGAGGCGAATTGAGATAAGTATAAAAGTTGTTGATTGATAATTTTAAACTATTTTTATTGACTGTAGGCATATATAGCCATAATTCATATGGTTATTACTTTATCATATTTGTCTTTTTTATACGTTCTTTTATACTGAAATTACTTATCAAAGTACATAATTTTACTAATAAAATTACGAATAAGCATAATTTATAAATTAGACAAAATGCTTATAACCAGTTTCATCATATTGCTTATGCTTGCTGGCGGTCTGAAATTTTTTAAATAATTCACTTTTTAGTTATTAATTATATACAGCAACTTACACATAAATAATACAACTATATAACGGGAATAAAGTAATTTTTACTAGGAAGATCGTCATGAATATACAACAATTAAGGATTATTCACGAAGCTGCGCGTTGTAATTATAATTTAACCGAAGTCGCAAATTCTTTATACACATCTCAGTCTGGTGTAAGCCGACATATCAAAGAGCTAGAAGAAGAGCTGAATATTGATCTTTTTATTCGTCAAGGTAAGCGCTTGATTAACATGACTGAACCCGGTTTAGAATTGGTGGTTATTGCCGAGCGAATTTTAAATGAAATTAATAATATTAAGCGATTATCAACCATTTTTTCTAATACTGATGAAGGTTCATTAGTGATAGCGACCACCCACTCTCAGGCCCGTTATATTCTCCCAAATATTATAAAATCTTTTAGAATGCTTTTTCCTAAAGTTCATATCATTATCAATCAGGGATCATCTAGTGAAATTATCTCTCAGCTTCTTTCTGGCGAAGCAGATATTGGTATTGATAATGAAAGAGTGGATAACAGTTCACTTGCTATTTACCCTTTTTATCGTTGGCATTACTCTATAGTTACTCCTAAAGATCATCCTTTGACTAAAGTCGATAAAGTGACGTTAGATATGTTACAAACATTACCAATCATTACTTATCGTCAAGGAATATTTCCTCGTAAAAGTATTGATAAAGCCTTTTCAGCTATCGGATTGACACCCAATATCTCGCTCAATGTTCAGGAGCCTGATGTTATTAAAACCTATGTTGAGTTAGGTTTAGGGATTGGTATTTTAGGTAATAAAATGTACAACCCTGATCATGATATCAATTTAGTTGAATTGGATGCGAAACATCTGTTTGAGTCACATGTTACATGGCTAGGATTAAAACGACATAAATTACAACGTAATTATATTTGGCGCTTTATTCAATTATGCAATCAAGAGTTGTCACTGGAAGATATCAAAAGTCATGCATTAATTGAGCAAACTCATTCCAAAATACTTGATTATCAGATTTAATTTATAGGAATCATTCTCCTTAAATCATAAACTCTAATAGTTCATCTTGCATAAAAATATTAACGAGTGCAGGTTGCCAGTAGACAGTATCACCAATTTCAACTTGCTGTTGTTCATATTGTCGATAGCTAATAGATACATCAATATGCTTTGGTTGTCCGGCTACAGCAATTTCCAGAAAGACGGTTGGACCAGCAGTATGTATACGTACAACTTCTCCTTGGATATCATTTTTTCGGGCAATTTTAGCAATACTGATTTCGTGAGGTCGAACATAAGCGATAGTAGACTGATCAGGCCAGGTACCTTGTTCCCTCATATCTTTGTGAAAATCACCAATGATTAATGTATTATTTTCAATATAACCATATAAAAGGTTAACATCCCCTAGAAAATGCGCAACAAAGGCGGTTTTTGGTTGCTTATAGACTTCGGCAGGGGTACCTATTTGCTCTATGTGACCTTGATTCATTAAAATTATTCTATCAGCAACTTCCAGTGCTTCTTCTTGATCATGGGTAACAAAGATGCTGGTAACATTAAGTTCATGATGAAAATCACGTAACCAACGTCTTAAATCTTTACGGACTTTAGCATCTAAAGCACTAAATGGTTCATCAAGCAACAACACATTAGGTTTCGAAGCCAACGCACGCGCTAACGCAACTCGCTGACGCTGACCACCTGACAGTTGGTCTGGATAACGTTTGGCAAAATGGTCAAGTTGCACTAATTCGAGTAATTGATTAACGCGTTCATCAATTGCTGTTTTATTTAATCGTACAGATCTTGGTTTCATTTTTAGTCCAAATGCCACATTTTCAGCTACATTCATATGCCGAAATAACGCATAATTTTGAAAGACAAAACCAATATCTCGTTGCTTGGCGCTCAGCTTAGTTACTTCCCTATCAGCAAAATAGATTTGCCCTGAACTGGCAGTTTCTAAACCGGCTATAATGCGCAGTAAAGTTGTTTTTCCACAACCAGATGGGCCTAATAGTGCAACTAATTCACCTTGTTTTATGCTGAAATTGATATTTTCTAAGACATTAACGTGTTCAAAACTTTTATTGATATTGTGTAGTGTAATACTCATATCTACCTCTTAGTTCCCGTAATGACATTCATTGGCTAAGCGCCTTTCAATCCATTGACGAATCAAGAGTAACGCAAGCGACATCATTAATAGCAAAATAGCGACACTAAATGCGGCAACAATATTGTATTCATTGTATAAAATCTCAACATGAAGCGGTAATGTATTGGTGTAACCACGAATATGCCCAGAAACAACCGATACCGCGCCAAATTCACCGAGTGAGCGAGCGGTGCAAAGAACAACACCATGCATTAAGGCCCATTTAATATTGGGTAAAGTAATGTGGAAAAAAATTTGCCAGCCATTTGCACCAAGGACGCTGGCGGCCTCTTCTTCATGAGTACCTTGTAGCGCCATTATCGGAATGAGTTCTCTTGCCACAAAAGGAACGGATACAAAAATCGTTGCTAAGATAATTCCTGGAATCGCATAGACAATTTGAATATTCCACGCCTGCAAAAACGGATACAACGCACTTTGTGCGCCAAATAGCAATACATAGATTAAACCTGCAACAATGGGGGAAATCGAGAGCGGTAAATCAATTAATGTGACTAATATTTGTTTGCCTTTGAACTGATATTTAGTTATGACCCATGCTGCACATACACCAAATATCACATTTAATGGCACTGCCACACCAACGGCAATCAGTGTTAATTTAAAAGCGGATAAGGTATCTGGCTCAACAATCACTTGCCAAAATGCATTTACACCATTAGCTAGCCCTTGCGCAAGCACCACAACTAGCGGCAACAACAAAAGTCCGAAAAACAGTATTACCGCCAATAAGATTAGCAATAGCTGTAAACGGGTTACTCTCTTTTTTTCTGTTATTGATTGTAATATCTGCATAATCTTATATTAATGGTTTTTATTAATCTTACGGTTAAGTTTTCGCTGTAAACTGTTCATAATTAATAACAATACAAAAGCAATCAGTAACATCGTTACGCCAATCGCGGCAGCGGCATCATAAGCATATTGGTCAAGTTTTGAGACAATTAATAACGGTAATATTTCGGTCTTAAATGGAATATTACCGGCAATAAAGACCACTGAACCATATTCGCCAATAGCACGAGCAAAAGCGAGGGTAAACCCCGTTAGCCAAGCAGGTAAAATGGCCGGTAAAATAATATGCATAAAAATTTGCCTAGGCGATGCACCAAGCAAACTCGCCGCTTCTTCTTGTTCACGTGGTAAATCAGCCATCACCGGTTGCAAAGTACGCACAACAAACGGCAATGCAACAAATAACAGCGCTAAGGTAATGCCAATGGGGGTATAAGCAATTTTAAAACTGAACCATTGCCCAATTGGCCCATTTTTGGCATAAATTGCGGTTAACGCAATGCCAGCAACGGCTGTTGGTAAAGCAAACGGGATATCAATACAGATATCCATTATCTTACGTCCTGGAAATCGATAACGCACCAGTACCCAAGCCAATAATAAACCAATAAAGCTGTTTAAACCTGCGCTGATAAATGCGGTACTTAATGAAAGCGTTAATGCCAATAAAAACTGTTTGCTGACTAATAACCGATGCCACTCCTCAAAAGACAGCTTTGTTGAATAAAGAAACAAACCTAATAACGGAATAAGCACAATCAAACTAAGAAAGGTTAAAGTATAACCTAACGTTAAGTTAAAACCTGGGATGATCCGTTGTTGTTTAATGCTTGCAACTTTCATGACATTCACCTTTATACCGCAAAGCTAAGTGAGCACACACTTAACATCGCCAGAATAAGCAGTAATTAGTTTATCTCAGCATAAATTGCATCAAAGATGGCCCCATCACTAAAAAAGGTTTTTTGCACTGTTTGCCACCCACCAAAATCGTTATCAACCGTAACTAACTTAATAGTAGGAAACTGATCAGCATATTGTTTAAGGACATCAGGATTAACAGGACGATAAAAATGCTTGGCAATAATATGTTGTGCCGGCTCGCTATATAAGTATTCCAAATAAGCTTGCGCTTGCTTACGTGTACCTTTGCTATCAACAACTTTATCGACTAAAGCCACAGTCGGCTCAGCTAAAATGGATAATGAGGGTATAATAATTTCTAATTGATCGCCACCTTGCTCTCTTAACGCCAAATAAGCCTCATTTTCCCAAGAAATTAAAACATCACCTAAGCCTCGCTGTACAAAGCTAATGGTTGCGCCTCTGGCACCAGTGTCTAAAACCGGAACATGTTGATATAATTTGGTGACAAAGTCTTGAGCTTGTTCATCGTTACCATAGGTACTTTTAGCATAAGCCCAAGCCGCCAAAAAATTCCAACGAGCCCCACCCGAGGTTTTGGGATTGGGTGTTATTACTTCAACATCATCTTTAATGAGATCACCCCAATCATAAATCTGTTTTGGATTACCTTTATGCACTAAAAAAACAATAGTTGAATGGTAAGGCGCACTATTATTTGGCAACCTAGCTTGCCAATCAGGTGATATGTTAGTTTGATAACGATTTAACGCATCAATATCACTCGCTAAAGCAAGCGTAACCACATCGGCCTGCAAACCATCAATGACCGAACGCGCCTGTTTACCAGACCCACCATGCGAATTATTTATCGTCAACCGTTCACCGGTTTGCTGCTGCCAATACTCGATAGAAGCCTGATTATATGCTTTATAAAGTTCTCGCGTGGGATCATAAGAGACATTGAGTAATTCAATTGCTTGCGCTTGATGCATAAAAGTGCAAATTGCCAATAATATTAAGCTTATCCCATGCCTATATAACTTTTGAAAAATAGGTAAATCTTTCACTCGACACCTCACGCTACGCTACTAATGTATTGGATTAGTAATGATAAAAATATGAAATAATTAGACCAAATTATGGTGAGATGCGAAAACGATTATTTTGCATTTAGTTATAACAAAAATAGATATATAGGAGTGAAGAGAGATGAGAGTGGCGAGATTTTGGGTATAAAAAATAATTCAAGCAGATATTCTTTGTGTGCTATTGTATTACGATACAACGATTGTAAATCGTCGTTACACAATCTTTCAAACTATCATATTACAAACAAAATCTATTATTTGGAGTTTATAATCAGCTCAAGACAGTTCTTAATTCATATACTTTTTTAATTGATTTATAAAAGCAAGCTATCTAGCATCATAACTATCACTGGTAATACAACGGAAATGCTTAAAAAAGATAGAGAATATATTTATTTAGCGGAATTTCAGACACAAAAAAACCAGCTTTCGCTGGTGTTCCTTTTTCGTAATTGGTGCCCGGACGCGGAATCGAACCACGGACACGGGGATTTTCAATCCCCTGCTCTACCGACTGAGCTATCCGGGCAACAATGGAGGTGTATTAAACACGATTCCCGATTATCAGTCAATCCCTTTTGTAAGATATTTTGAAAAATATATGTCGTTTGGTTGAAATTTAACTAGTTATTACTATATTAGTAACTTATTATGACATAATATCACTCTATACTTAGAGGAATTTTATATGCGAGTCTTTGGATTTATTGTTTTTTTTATTTATGCTTATTTGGAACTTAGCTTCTTTATAAAAGTTGCTGATTCAATAGGTGTTTTTCTTGCTTTAATTGGCATTATTGCCACTTCGATTATTGGGTTTTCTTTAATTAAAAAGCAGGGTTTAAATAACCTAAGTATTATGCAACAAAAAATCGCTAATAATCAAAGCCCTAAAGATGAAATTATTAAGAGTGTGTCCTTGCTCTTTGCGGGTTTTTTATTGCTAATTCCTGGTTTTTTAACCGATATGCTTGGCGGGATTTTGTTAATTCCACGCGTTCAAGATTATATTGTTCGCTTTATTGTTAAAAAATTTCCTTTCAAAGTTCGATCATTTTCTTCTAGCAACAATGCGCAACTTAATGATGTAATTGAGGGTGAATTTGAGCGTAAAGATGACTAATAATTAATCAATTAAAAAATTTTTTAATGTTATTCTCTTGAAGAATTTAAAACAACCCCCATTTAATGTTCACTATATTATATAGATCATAATTTTATGATTTATTGTTAATAATTATTTAATTTATATTAGTGCTAGGAGATAACTAATGAAAATTCGTCCATTGCATGATCGTGTGATCATTAAACGCAAAGAAGTAGAGTCAAAATCAGCTGGCGGTATTGTTTTAACAGGCTCAGCTGCGGGTAAATCAACACGTGGTGAAGTTTTAGCTGTTGGTAATGGTCGCATTTTAGAAAATGGTCAAGTTCAACCACTAGATGTAAAAGTTGGTGATATCGTTATTTTCAATGAAGGATATGGCGTTAAAACAGAAAAAATTGATAACGAAGAAGTGCTTATCTTATCTGAAAGCGATATTTTAGCCATAGTTCAAGCGTAATTGGCAAATAATTTAATTTATAGACAGAATTTAGGAGAAATACAAAATGGCAGCTAAAGATGTAAAATTTGGTAATGACGCTCGCGTTAAAATGCTTAAAGGCGTCAATGTATTAGCTGATGCAGTTAAAGTAACTTTAGGTCCAAAAGGACGTAACGTAGTATTAGATAAATCATTCGGTGCACCAACTATTACTAAAGATGGTGTGTCAGTTGCTCGTGAAATCGAATTAGAAGATAAATTCGAAAACATGGGTGCACAAATGGTTAAAGAAGTGGCTTCAAAAGCAAACGATGCCGCTGGTGACGGTACAACTACCGCAACAGTACTTGCTCAAGCTATTGTTAATGAAGGTTTAAAAGCGGTTGCTGCGGGTATGAATCCAATGGATTTAAAACGTGGTATCGATAAAGCAGTTGTTGCAGCAGTTGAAGAGCTTAAAAAATTATCTTCACCATGTGCTGATTCTAAAGCGATTGCTCAAGTAGGTACAATCTCTGCTAACTCAGATGAAACTGTTGGTACTTTAATTGCTCAAGCAATGGAAAAAGTGGGTAAAGAAGGTGTTATCACTGTTGAAGATGGTACTGGTTTACAAGACGAGCTTGATGTTGTTGAAGGTATGCAATTTGATCGTGGTTATTTATCACCATATTTCATCAATAAACCAGAAACAGCTACTGTTGAATTAGATAGCCCATATATTTTATTAGCTGATAAAAAAATCTCTAACATCCGTGAATTATTACCAGTATTAGAAGCAGTTGCTAAAGCAGGTAAATCACTACTAATCATTGCTGAAGATGTTGAAGGCGAAGCATTAGCAACTTTAGTTGTGAATACTATGCGTGGTATTGTTAAAGTTGCCGCAGTTAAAGCACCTGGCTTTGGTGATCGTCGTAAAGCTATGTTACAAGACATCGCTATTTTAACAGCCGGTACTGTAATTTCAGAAGAAATCGGTTTAGAGCTTGAAAAAGCTACTTTAGAAGATCTAGGTCAAGCTAAACGTGTTGTTATCAATAAAGACAATACCACTATCATTGATGGTGTTGGTGAAGAGTCTTTAATCAGTGCACGTGTTGAACAAATTCGTAAACAAATCGAAGAATCAACTTCTGATTACGATAAAGAAAAACTTCAAGAACGTGTAGCTAAATTAGCTGGTGGTGTTGCAGTAATTAAAGTTGGTGCAGCAACTGAAGTTGAAATGAAAGAGAAAAAAGCACGTGTTGAAGATGCATTACATGCAACTCGTGCAGCAGTTGAAGAAGGTGTGGTTGCCGGTGGTGGTGTTGCGTTAGTTCGTGCTGCATCTGCAATTTTAGACCTTAAAGGTGCAAACGAAGATCAAAACGTTGGTATTAAAGTTGCCCTTCGTGCAATGGAAGCGCCATTACGTCAAATCGTGACTAACTGTGGTGAAGAAGCATCTGTTGTTGTTAACGCAGTTAAAGGTGGTAAAGGTAACTATGGTTACAATGCTTCAACTGAAGAGTACGGCGATATGATCGCAATGGGTATCTTAGATCCAACTAAAGTAACTCGTAGCGCATTACAATATGCTGCATCTGTTGCTGGTCTTATGATCACAACTGAATGTATGGTTACTGATCTACCTAAAGATGATAAAGCTGATTTAGGTGCTGCTGCAGGTATGGGCGGCATGGGTGGAATGGGCGGAATGATGTAATTCTGCTGTTTCTCCTAATAAAAACCACTCCGTTATGTGAGTGGTTTTTTTATACCTAGCGATTGATTATATAAAATATTCAAAATTAACTTGTTAAGTGCTGGTAAAGTGTTATTGAACCAATGATGATAAGCACTATACCGCCAATAAATGATGCTTTTTTCCCAATTAAACAACCAATTTTTTTACCTAGCAATAACCCAAGGGTAACCATAATACAAGTCGCTAAACCGATCATTGTTGATGCGAAGTAGATATTGACACTAGCAAGGGCTAATCCAACACCAATTGCAAAAGCATCAATACTAGTTGAAATAGCCGTAAGGACTAATATTAGAAATGATTTTGAGGAGAGGGGTTTTTGGTCGTCATTTTCATCGTTTTCTTCTTTAAAACTATGATAAATCATATTAAGACCTAACAAAAGCATGACGGCAAAAATGATCCAATGATCCCAGTTTTCAATATATTGAAGTGCAATATAGCCAATAAACCAGCCTAGTATAGGGGTAATAGCTTCGATAAAGCCAAATAAAACGCCTACTTTTAATGCACCGAAAAAGGGTGTTGATTTAAGCGAAACGCCACGACAAACCGCTACCGCAAATGCATCAGTCGACATGGCTAATGCTAATAATAAAATAGCCCAAAAACTCATGATATTTACTCTTGCTTCTAATGATTTTTATTTTAATTTTTATAATTTATTTTTTTGATATTAAAAATAGATAGTTAGCTATCTTTTTATCGCCTTTATTTTTATAAAATTCTGCTGTTTTTATTACATTATTTCGGCGGTTTGAATCATATTCAAAAAGTTGTTTGAACATAAGATCTGCCGTTTTTGTATCTCCATTTTGAATCGCACAATAACCATATTGCTCGTAGGTATCGGCTTTCCAGCGGTGTCGATCAAATTCTAGGCTTTTGCTAAATTGTTCTTTGGCTTCTTGATAACGATTCCTGCCACATAAAAAGGAGCCATAATGGACATGAAATAAGCCATTACCAGGTTGCATTAATGTAATACGTTTGTAGATCATTTCTGCTTCATTATATTCACCAACATGCTGATCAAACATTGCCATTGCTAGCATCACTTGTGGATTATTGGGTGAATACTCAGCGGCTAATTTTAGATTATAATGTGCAGCTTTAACATTATCCTCGGATTCATTGGCTTTAGCTAAGTAGCCTAACCCCAATCGCATTCTAGCGAGTGCCGCTGCTTCAGGATCAAATTCTTCACGAGCATTTGTTTGACAGCCAGCTAGTATTAACATACTAATTAATGCAATTAATACGCTTTTCATCCACAACTCCTTTTTATTGTTGAATAAGGTTTTGTTTCTTATATAGTGTGCGTTTAGTACGATCAACCACTTCTCCAGCAAGTTGCCCGCAAGCCGCATCAATATCATCACCGCGTGTTTTACGAACAATAACCGTAAATCCATAACCCATTAATGTTTTCATAAAGCGATCAATTCGGGTATTTGAACAACGAGAATAAGGTGCTCCAGGGAATGGATTCCATGGAATTAAATTGATCTTACTAGGCACATTTTTTAAGAATTTTGCCAGTTCATGCGCATGTTCAACACTATCATTGATTTGATTGAGTAAAACATATTCAATTGTCACCTTACCGTGATTAGCATTTGATGTTGATAGATAACGTAAAATTGAATCACGTAGCATTGCCATATTATATTTTTGGTTGATTGGCATAATTTCACTTCGGATTTCATCATTTGGTGCATGGAGTGAAATAGCTAAAGCAACATCAATCATTCCTGCCAATTTATCTAATGCTGGTACTACGCCAGAGGTTGAAAGTGTGACACGTCTTTTTGATAAACCATAACCAAAATCATCTAACATGATTTCCATTGCTGGTGCAACGTTAGATAAATTAAGTAAAGGTTCACCCATACCCATCATAACAACATTCGTGATAGGCCGATCGGCTAATTTACCTGTAACACCAATCGCATTTGATGCTCGCCAAACCTGGCCAATAATTTCAGAAACGGTTAAATTGCGATTAAAACCTTGCTGAGCAGTTGAACAGAATTTACATTCAAGCGCACAGCCCACTTGTGATGATACGCACAGAGTTGCTCGATCACGTTCAGGGATATAAACCGATTCAATCATCTGATTATTACCCACATCTAACGCCCATTTAATGGTACCATCCGATGATCGCTGTTCAAGAGCAATTTTAGGTGCTTTAATTTCAGCTAATCTTTTTAGTTGTTCACGGAGCTTTTTGTTGATGTCGGTCATCAGATCAAAATCATCTATCCCAAAATGATAGATCCATTTCATCACTTGATCAGCTCTAAATGGTTTTTCCCCTAAGGAAATAAAAAACTCTCTTAACTGTTGTCTAGTGAAGTTAAGCAAGTTAATTTTTTCGTTGGTTGGATTTGTGGTGTTTTGATTGGTTGTCACATCTGAACAATCGCCAGACGATTTTTGTGTAGCTGGTGTTAACATATTGCCTCGTTTTTACACATTATGGCTATTTCAATTTTTAGGGAAAAGATTATACTGTTTTTCACCTTGTCTGGCTAATATAATATTAATTACAATTTGAATGATGAAAAAAATAATAAAAACAATTGCCAATTTTACTCAAACTTTAACTCTACTTTTATGTTCAACATTTGCTATGGCACAATCAATTCCATTAAATAAACTTACTGGCCAATTTGATGAGAAAAAAGACAGCGATTTTATTGCTCTGGATTCAACAATATTACCAGTAAATAAAAAAGGCATGTATCTTCAAAAAGAGCCCACTCAGCAGCTAATTAAAGCTTATAACGATTTTAAAAAATCTTATCCAGATATTCCGTTTATAGTTGTGAGTGCAACACGTAATTACACGTATCAAAATGGCATTTGGCAACGTAAATGGGACGCCTTATTGCCTAAGTTAAAAGTGCCACAAAAAATTGCCGAAGAAATTTTAAAATTATCTTCAATGCCTGGCACATCAAGACATCATTGGGGAACAGATATTGATATTACCAGCGTGTCATCTGAATATTTTAAAAATGATAAAAAGGGTATTATTTTGTATCAATGGCTTCGTGAAAACTTACCAAAATATGGTTTTTGCCAGCCATTTAATGAAGGAAGAAAGGGTGGATATTTACCAGAAGAGTGGCACTGGTCTTATAAACCAATTGCAAAGCAATATATAGCTGAATATAAGGCGATACTTGAAACTAATCCACAAACAATTATGAAAAATTTGAATTTTACTGGTTATGATAAAATTACACTTGAAAGTCTTGTGAAAGAGTATGTTTTAACTGTTAATTCAGAATGTTATTAATGCTTTCGCCAATAAGGTAGTTTTATTGTTACCACTAAACCACCGCCATCTCGATTATTAGCTTGAATAGTACCGTTATGCATAATAACGGTCTTTCTTGCAATCGCCAAGCCTAGCCCATAGCCTTTACCTAATTGTGCTGATTGTATACGGACAAAAGGTTCAAAAATGCTTGATAATTTACTTGAATCTACACCAGGACCGCGATCTTTAACCTCTATTTGTAAATATTTTCCTGCTTCTTTTAACGATACTTCAACAGTCTGACCGGCTTTAGAGAAGCGGATAGCATTACGAATAATATTTTCAATTGCTCGTCGTATTTGTTCTGAATTACCTTTAACAATAGAATGTGAAATCGATGATATGCTAAATACTACTTCAATAGATTGATGATTTGCTTCATAGTTAGCATCATTAACAACAACACCAATTAACTCTTTTAAGTCAAAATATTCATCGGTTCGATTATTCATTTCTGCGCGTGAATAATTCAAAATTTCACCTATTAATTGATCTAGGCGTTCCGACTCTAACTCAATCCTAGCTAATGAAGTATCTATGTTTTGTTTATTTTGCTGTGCAAGGCCGATGGCAAGCTGCAAACGGGCCAGTGGCGTTCTAAGTTCGTGTGAAACATCATGGAGTAGTGCTTGGCGATCAGAAATTAAGATATTGAGCTGTTCAACCATCATGTCAAAATCTTTACCTAATTCGCTAAGCTCATCACGACGAGGTTTTAATTTTTTGAATAGGCGGACAGAAAGATCGCCTTGAGAAACTCTAAAAAACCCTTGCCTTAATAACTTCATTGGTCTGGTTAAGTTCCATGCTAAAAAAAGGCTGAATACTAACCCAACACATATCCCCATTAGTACAATGGGAGTTGGCATATTGAATAAAGTTTTCCTATTATTGCTATGATCTGTTTTATCGTCTTTAAATGATACCGAGTAAAGTGTTCCGTCTGGTGCAACCGCCATCCTTTGATATAAATAACTGGTTGATTCTAATTCATCTGTGATGATATTGACTTGATCATTTTGAGGAGAGACCAATTTTATCGACAGTAAAACTCGCTCACGTTCGGGGAGATGTGCGATAAAATTGAGAGTCTCATCTTCACCAGCAACATGTAGTAATTGTGCAATCATATCCACTTTAGTTGGCATATGATTTAAGAATCGTTGATTTTTATTCTCTATATAATAAGAGAAAGCAATCCAAGTTAATTGGAAAGTAAGATAAAAGATTATCCAAAAGATAATCAGAATTTTCCAAAATAATCGACGATTCATGTCAAACCTACATTAACGAATACGGTAACCAACGGCTCTTATCGTTTCAATGGTTACATCATTTTGTGCGACTTGATGTAATTTTTGGCGAATATTACTGATATGGACATCTACACTACGGTCATAAAGCTCTCGTGCACGACCAAGCCCAATTTCAGATAATTCTTCTTTAGTTACCACTCGCTCACTATGTTTCACAAGTAAAACTAATAAGTTAAATTCGGTAGACGTTAAATCAATAGGTTGACCATTCCAAGTGCATAATCGCTGAGGAATATCTAAGGTTAAACCATTAAAGTGATATTTTTTATCATCGACTAATTCAACCGAACGTTCATCAAAACGACGTAAAACCGCTCGTAATCTAGCTAATAATTCACGTGGATAACATGGTTTTGGAATGTAATCATCAGCACCTAATTCTAACCCTAACACGCGATCAATATTATCACCTTTAGCCGTTAGCATAATTACTGGCATATTACATTGTTGACGAATGCTTTTAAGGACATCAATTCCATTAATATCAGGTAACATTACATCTAAAATTGCTACACGGTATTTACCTGAAAGCGCTTCATCAATACCATCTTTACCCAAATAAACACTTTTAATATTAAAACCTTCATTGGTTAAATATTCGCTAAGCATTTGTGATAATTCTACATCATCATCAATTAATAAAATATTTATCATACGTCGCCATTATTATTTAATTTTAGATAGTTACATTATTGCAATAATAAAAAAAAAGTCAGGTGGATTTACTAAAATATTACATATTTTGAACTATTCCTGATTAATTTATTTACTATGCAACTAAGTATAGAAATTTAGATTTACTCTATTTTCATAGTATATATTTCAATCAAAAAACGATTGAATAAGGAACTGTTAGTAGTGATGTAATTTATTAATAAAAGCTATGTTTCATTAATATTTTTTAACTAACTTGTTATGTAATATGTGAGCAGTACATTCAGTTTTCAAGTTAAATATAATAAAATAGTCGCATTATTTATAAATTGAACGTTTCACTATTTATTGTTAGCTATATGGAGATAATAAATGAAACTAACTTGGCAACAATTAATTAAATTGGTGAAACACGAAGTTTTACCGGCTCTTGGTTGTACAGAGCCTATCTCGCTTGCTTTGGCTGCTGCAGTTGCAGCTAAATATATTGATAAAAATAATATTAATCGTATTGAGGCTTTTGTTTCGCCAAATTTAATGAAAAACGGCATGGGTGTTACTGTTCCAGGTACCGGTATGGTTGGATTACCTATTGCCGCAGCAATTGGGGCAATAGGTGGCGATGCTCAAGCTGGCCTTGAAGTATTAAAAAATATTAAACCAAAACAAATTAATCAGGCTAAAACGTTAATTAGTGAACATAAAGTTAATGTACAAATTGCTGATAATAATACTGCTATTTATTCTGAAGCCAATATTTATACGAATACCGATCATGTTAGGGTATGCATCGAAAACTCACATACTAACGTAATTTTGATCGAAAAAAATGGTGAAACTATTTTCAAAGCAGATAAAAGAACACAAGGTGAATCTAAACAAGAGTCGATCATAAACCATATGTCAGTCAAACAGATATATGAGTTTGCAACGCAAGCTAATTTTGATGATATCGAATTTATTTTACATTCGGCAGAATTAAACAATGCTTTATCACAAGAAGGATTAAGGCGAGAATATGGTTTAAGTATTGCTGCAACATTGTATGAACAAACAAAAACAGGATTGTTAGCAGATGACTTGCTGTCCAAAGTGATGATTCGCACCGCAGCAGCATCTGATGCACGAATGGGTGGTGCGACTTTACCTGCAATGAGTAACTCCGGATCGGGTAATCAGGGGATAACAGCAACTATGCCGGTAGTTGTTGTCGCCGATTATTTAAATGCGACGCCAGAGCAATTAGCTAGAGCATTAATTTTATCTCATACTATTGCGATCTATATACATAGCAAATTCCCACCTTTATCAGCACTTTGCGCTGCATCCACGGCTGCAATGGGCGCTGCTGCTGGTATGGCATGGTTGCTTGGAAAAGAGCAATATGAGCCAGTAGATATGGCAATATGCAATATGGTTGGTGATTTGTCTGGAATAATATGTGATGGTGCATCAAATAGTTGTGCAATGAAAGTGTCAACATCGGTTTCATCTGGATTTAAAGCTGTATTGATGGCTTTAAATCGGATTCGAGTAACCGGTAATGAAGGCATTGTTTGTGATAGTGTTGAAACGACCATTAATAATCTAGGGGCGATTGCAAGTAATAGTATGAAAGCATTGGATACTCAGATAATTGATATTATGTCGTATAAAGTCTAATGTTATCCCTGATGGTAAAAGAATAGACTTTAAGCGCTTTTAATATAACCAATTAGCATTATTTTTAAAAAATATACTGGACAATATTATTTTTTATGCGTAATATTTCGTCCTACTTCATATGGTGGCTATAGCTCAGTTGGTAGAGCCCTGGATTGTGATTCCAGTTGTCGTGGGTTCGAATCCCATTAGCCACCCCATTTATGCAAAGTATGAAACATCTAACGGCGAGTAGCGCAGCTTGGTAGCGCAACTGGTTTGGGACCAGTGGGTCGGAGGTTCGAATCCTCTCTCGCCGACCAATTTATATAAAAAAGCCTGCTCATTGAGTAGGCTTTTTTATTATCCGCTTTATCGCTTGTATTCTCAGCAATAGCATATAAACAGTTGCTTTATAGTGTTTATTTAACACATTATCTGCTGCTATTTTACCCCACTGCCAACCCTAATTAATATTCATTTAATTGATTTTATTGTATTTCTCATAAAATTTGTGATCGCCCTTACACTTTTGGTACTTAAAATTGACAACATGTATTTTTTTATCTATTTTTTGAACTATATTATGTGATTTAAGATATATCTGTGAATTAAAAAAGCCCAGTAATGGAGAGTGATCTTTGGAATACCGAGATATTGCGTCTAAAACCGATGTAGAAGAACAAATAAGAGCAAATCCTAAAATTATTACGGAAAAATCGACTGAGCGAGGACTTGCCGAATTTTTTAAGGTAAGCCGAACAACCGTCAGGAAAGCCTTGCATGATTTAGCTATGGAAAGTTATATGTTTCAAGCAGATAACTATAGCCCGGAACACAATGTTTTTGAAATCAATATGCTAAAAATGTCTTCGTTTAGTGAAGAGATCCAAAAAGAAGAAAATGTTCAAATTGAAATAAAAGTATTGTCCAATCAAATTATAAAGATGCCTGCACAATTGCGTACCTTTTTCGGATCTAACCAGCAACTAATTAGAATTATCAGACAACGTCTCTTGGGGAAAATACCGCTTTCTTATGAAATCAATTATCTCCCTTCAGAAAAATTTACCGATTTAGAAAAACAGGACTTAAATAACATTTCGCTCTATGAATACCTTAAAGAGCATTATCATTTTACACCAAGCCATGGACGGGAAGAGATCACCTACGAAGCGGCGACCGAAGATAAAGCAGAGTATTTAGCTATTGCCGAAGGAACACCTATCTATAAAGTATCAAGTTATAGTTACGATAATAATTTTCAACCATTTGAATATACTGAACAGTATTTGATTGGTAACCGATTTCGGTATCACTTATCGGCCAAAAATATCTTCAATTATGAGGAAAAACATAAATGAAGCTATTTGAAAAAATTGCCGCTCAATTACTCGAGCAGATAAATACCGGACGATATGGCGTTGGTGCTGAGTTACCACCCGAAGGGCAATTGCAAAAAGATTATAATGTAAGTCGAACAACTGTCCGTAAAGCAATAGATCGATTAGTTGATCAAAATATGGTGGTTAGGAAAAAAGGAGTTGGTCTGTTTGTTGCGCCAACGCTCTCGACCCAAAATATTTTAGAGATGACAGGTATCATAAAACCATACATCTACCCCAATCACAAAAAAGTAATCAAAGAAGCTTACTTAAGACAAGCAGGTGCATATTACAGTCAATTACTAAAAATAAAACCGGCTGAACTGATCTATTACATTAGCTTCCTTGAAGTGGCAAAAAACAGTATTACGAAAGAGATTTTTGTCCTGCCATTAAATAACTTTCCCGATTTTCAAATTTCAATTATCAAAGTGTTATCTGCGCTCGAAATCATCAATTCAGGCAAGAAAAAAGTCGATAAATTAGAACAAGATTTGCAACTGATTGTGGCCAACTCCGAGCTCGCTAAACAACTTCGAATCCAGATTAACGACCCATTATTTAAAATTTCTAATCACTATTTTGATACTAATAGCGAACCGATTGCTCTCGAGTATAAGTTTGCTAGTAATACCAAATATGTGGTCGATTTCACTTAGGAGGTACACCAATGATTAAATTGTTACGCGTTGATCATCGCTTATTGCATGGTCAAGTTGTTGTTTCATGGTTCGAAAGTATGGATGCAAACACGATTTTAGTTGCTAATGATGTTGTAGCCAACGACGAACTACGTAAATCTGCGATTCGTTTGGCTAAGCCAGAGCATGCAAAATTAGTGATGAAATCAATTGATGACAGTATTGAGGCGATAAACTCAGGCGCAACTGATAAATATCAAATGCTGATAGTCGTTGAATCAGTAGCAGATGCTGAAAAATTAATCCGTGGCACGCAAGGCAAAATAACCAGCCTTAATTTAGGTGGTACTAAACCACGTGAAGGCACAAAAAACTACTCTAAAACCATCAATTTAACCGATCTTGAAGCAGATTTACTGACCAAATTGCAACAAGACGGTATTGATATCTACATTCAGCAAATTCCAAGTGAATCAAAGCAGAAATTTGAGAAATAGTTGAGAGGTACAAAATGAGTATCGAATTAACCGCATTACTGTTAGCTTTGATTGCGATGTTAGCAAATGGTGAATACTTTTTAGGTTCATCAATGTTATCCAGACCGTTAGTGACTTGTACCTTAGCAGGTTTAGTCATGGGTGATATCACACAAGGCATTATAATTGGGGCAACGTTAGAATTAGCGTTTGTCGGATCGTTTTCAATCGGTGCATCCATTCCACCGGAAATAATTTCCGGCAGTGTTTTAGGTACCGCTTTTGCCATTGGCGCAGGGAAAAGTACCGAAATCGCCTTAGCACTGGGCATTCCAATTGCATCACTGGTTTTATTAGTCAAAAATTTATGTTTTCTTTTTATTCTTCCTTACTTTGTTCACAAAGCCGATAAATACGCCAGCGAAGGCAACGGCAAAGGTATGGATCGAATGAACATACTCGGTGGTTTCTTTTCAATCAATCTGCCAATTGGTTTAGTGGTTGGATTCTCCTACTTATTCGGTAGTTCAGCGGTCAATGACTTATTAGAAATGATTCCTCGCTTTATTATCGATGGTTTAGGTATTGCAACCGGCTTATTACCGGCGTTTGGTTTTGCCATGTTAATGAAAATTATGATTAAAAAAACCAATGTCACCTTTTTTGTTCTTGGCTTTGCTTTAGCCGTTTATATGAAAGTGCCTGTTACTGGCGTGGCCATTTTTGGTGCCTGCCTAGCACTTATTTTGACCGGTTACTCCTCATTTAATGGGAAAAAAGGCGTAACAGAACAAGACAGTCAGAAGCTAACAACTGGCAACGTTTTAGGTGCACAGGAGATCGATTATGAAAACGAAGAATTCTAAATTAATAACCAATAAAGAATTAACCCGAACTTTTTGGCGCTCTTTCACCGCTGAATGGTCATGGAATTATGAACGGCAAATGAACTTAGGCTATGCCTATGCCATGCGTCCGGCTTTAGATAAAATTTATAGTGATAATCAAGTTGACCTTACCGATGCTTATCAACGCCACTTAGAATTTTATAATGTTACCCCTTGGCTAATTACCTTCCCTCTAGGCATCTGTATTGCCATGGAAGAACAAAATGCCACCGATAGTGAGTTTGATAAAAGTTCGATTAATGATGTCAAAATTGCGTTAATGGGACCGTTAAGTGGTTTAGGTGACTCTTTCTTCTGGGGGACATTGCGTGTTATTGCTACCGGCATTGGCACCTCTTTAGCGCTGGAAGGTAATATTTTAGGTCCATTGTTATTCCTGCTTATCTTTAATGTGCCGGCGATTTTAGCACGATATTTTGGCTTATTAATTGGCTATAACATTGGTGCTTCCTTTATTGAAAAAGTGCAAAAAACCGGCTTAATGGATAAATTGTCCTATGGCGCTTCAGTACTCGGGCTCTGTGTGGTCGGGGCAATGGTTGCCACCATGGTGACACTCAATATGCCATTGAAAATAGGTACCGGTGATGATTCGGCATCCTTACAAGATATTTTTGACGGCATTGTGCCACAGATCCTACCGTTACTCTTTACGCTATTTATGTTTGTATTGGTGAGAAAAGGCGTTAAAGCACATTGGATTCTTCTACTCATTGCCGCCATTGGTATTTTCGGTGCCTGGACTGGGTTATTAGGAAGTTGAGGAATTAACAATGAAAAGTATTGCTGATTATGTCGCATTAGAGCCGAAATATTATCAAGCTGTTTTAGATAATTATCAGACGTTATTTGCCGATCATATCGATTTAAGTCAAATAAAACAGCTTAATGCCATTGTCATTTTTGCCACTGGCTCCAGTGCTAATGCTGCTTATGGTGCAAGACCAATAATGAGCGAACTGTTGAAGATTCCTGTCTATATTGAAGATCCTTCAATGGCGGCCAATTACCTGCACTATAACGATCCAAATACACTCTATTTTGCCATTTCACAAGGTGGAGAGAGTTATTCAACCATTCATTTAGTTGAGGAATTTATTCACCATAACAAGACGATATATAGCCTGACCAGCAATCCACAAAGTCCTTTGTATCAAGTTAGCAATCACGTTTTATCTATGGGGATGCCGATTGAAGAAATGCCTTATGTCAGTGCCGGTTATAGTATCACTATTTTAGATTTGATCTTAATTAGCCTCATTATTGGGCAAAAAACCGAAACCATTAATCAAGCCAAATTTGATGACTATATGAATCGGATTAAAACGATTACCCAATTATTACCACAAGTTATTGAGCGTTCACAAGCTTGGGTTAATCGCCTTGAAGATCAATATACTCTAGCTCAACGGGTAATATTGATTGGTTACGGTGCTACCTACGGGGTTGCAAGGGAAGGAGAAACTAAATTTACCGAAACCGTACGCAACACTGCGTTGGGTAAAGAACTCGAAGAGTATATGCATGGCCCTTATCTGGGTTTGCATAGCGATGATCAAATCATTTTTATTGAACCGCAAGGAAGACTGGCGCAAAGAGCCGATTCCTTAAAACAATTCTTAAATCAGTATGTGAAAAATGTTGTAACAATTTATGCACATCAACAAGGCAACCGAACAGAAAATGACTTATGTCTAGGTATCAGTTGTGATGAGCGATTAACTTCGCTGTTTATGACAATTCCTATTCACTTACTTAGCTATCAAGTATCACAGTTAAAAGGTCACAATCTGGAAAAATCAACATATCCGGAATTTGATGAAATTACTAAATCTAAAATTAAGAGGATTAGAGCATGAGAAAATACGATGAAAAAAAAGAACTCGACAGCATGAATGGCGCATTAGCACTTCGTCCACAAATCAATGAATTTATCGATAAAATTCACTCCCGTGGTTACAGTAATGTGTGCTGGTTAGGTATTGGCGGAACTTACGCTTCATCGATGCAAGCAGTTGTCCATATGAAAGAAAAATCAGCCATTGAAACCTTTATTCAACATGCAGCGGAATATCTGGTTACCGGCAATAAGCGTATAACCAAAGACACCTTAATTATCATCTCATCTGTTACAGGCTCAACCCAAGAGGTCGTTGAGGCTATTAATAAAATTCAACAAGATGTGGGTGCAACAGTTTTAGCCTTTTTAGATAAAGCCGATTCACCATTAGGTAAAATGGCGCACCATGTGATTTCTTACCCAATGAATGAGCAATTAAAATTCTTTATGGCTGCTGATCGCTTAATGTATTTAGCAGGCGAATATCCTGACTATGATGAATTTTATCAACAAATGGATCAACATTTTGCTAAAAACATCGTCGAAGTGGCGAAAAAAGCTGATGCATTCGGGCAAGAAGTCGCATTGAAACATCATAACGATGCTATGCACTATTTTGTCGGTGCTGGCAACCAATGGGGTGCAACTTATTCTCATGCGATGTGCTACTGGGAAGAGCAACACTGGCTACGTTCAAAATCGATCGAGTCTGCTGAATTTTTCCATGGCACATTAGAAGTGATCGACCGTGATACAGCTGTAACTGTTTATGTTGGTGAAGATAGTCAACGTCCATTAAGTGAAAGAGTGGCAAAATTCTTACCGCAAATTTGTGGTAACTACACCATTATTGATACCAAAGATTATCCATTACCGGGTATATCAGAAAAATATCGTGGTCATTTATCACCGTTTGTGTTTAGAACGATAAATAACCGAATTGATGCTTACGTTGAACACTTAAATCGGCACCCAATGACTATTCGCCGCTACTATCGTTGCTTGGATTATTAAGGAGAGCAACAATGGTTGCGGTATTAATCAGTACTCATGGACCTACTGCTCAAAGTCTTATCGTAAGTGCCGAGATGATTTGTGGTAAACAAACCTTATGTGAGGCCGTGCCCTTTTTAATGGGGCAATCGTTAGATGAGTTTCAACAGCAGATTGAAAATCATTTAGCAAGCTTTGCTCAACAAGGTGAGACAATATTGTGTTTGGTGGATTTAAAAGGCGGAACGCCTTTTAACACACTAACCAGATTAATGGCCAATTATCCAAATCTAGAAATTGTTACTGGGGTGAATATACCCATGTTATTGGCAACATTTATGCTAAGAACACAAATGGCGCTAGATGATTTACTATCAGAACTAATGCAAACAGCTCAACAAAGTATTGAGCACTATAATATGGTGTCAATGACGTCATCAATAATAGAAGATGAAGAGTTTTAAGCTGGTCAGATAAATAATCAATTAATTTAACTTTAATAAGGCAAATATATTTTTAACTCAAATAAAATTATATTTGCTTTTATTCATTACTAGTTATACCTTTTTATCTAATCCTTGAATTATATATAGAATTAATAGGTAGGTAAATTTGACTATATTTAAAGAGAAAATATTTATCATAATATTGATTCTCTTGTTAAGTAGTATTTGTTGCTGTTGTACAACTAATAATGAATTAACGTTAAAAAAAATCGAAGCGAACGATAAATACCGTTGGATGGAAAATCAGCCACAGTTAATCAGTAATTGGTTATTATCTGAGTCTGAACGTACCGTCAACATACTAGATGCATTACCATGGTCAAAAACTGTCAGTAAACGATTTAATCAATTAACCGATTTTGGTTCTGAACCTATAATTTCTGATATTCAATATGTAGGCGATAATTGTTTTTATTTCAAACAAACAGCAGATTATCCGTATAATCGCCTTTTTGTTAGAGATCGCTACAATAATGAAAAATTGTTGATAGATCCTCCTATTGGTTATGGTATATATGATTTTTATCCGTCACGTGATGGGCAATATATTGCTTATAGCATTTATGAAAATGGTGCTGAGATATCATCAATAAAAATTATCAATGTAAAAACTAAATCACATCTTAATGATCATATAACTGGCATATCGGATCCAAGCATTATTTGGTCAAATGATAATTTATCTTTTTTTTATAAAAGAAATGATAAATATCAACAAAATAGCCCAAAATCGGGCACAGAAGAGTTATATTTGCACCATCTAAATACTAAGACAAAAGATGATGTCTTAATCTTTAGTAAAAATCAAATAACTGGTTATGACCCCGTTACCGATCAAAATATAGCCTTATCTTTTTCTAGTAATTGGGCTATTGCGTCTATCTCATCTTCTATATCTGGTTATAGTATCGATTTATACCTTACACATTATGAAAATCTTAATAATACTAAAGTCCACTGGCAAAAAATCATCGATAGAAAACAAAAGGTTACCAATTTTATTCTAAAAGGTGATTGGTTATATTTAGCTAAATACAATGCGTTGTCTGGTTATACTATTTCGCGCGTGAATTTGAATAAAAATAGCCAATTAGAAGAAAAAATTATGGAATGGCAAAATGGAGATTTGCTCCAATTTGCAGCAAGCAAAGATGCTATTTACTTAGCTTATCATGAGTCAGAAACACCCAAGTTTGTTGCTATTCCTTTTACTGACCCTCATCATGTTAAATTGATTTCACTTACAAATAGTGAAGAAATAACAGCCATTTTTAGTGATACTGATCGCAAAGAAATATTATTTACTGCTCAAAATTGGACTGTTCCCCCGAAAATATTTACCTATAACCCCGATAATGGATCAATTCAAGATTCAAAAATGATTAATCCCAGTGCTTTTTCGTTTGCAAACTATGAGGCTGAACAACAATGGGTAAAATCAAACGATGGAACACTTGTTCCTATGACGATTATTCATCCTAAAGGGATCAAATATGATGGTACTGCTCCTACATGGTTAACTACCTATGGTGCATATGGTGTAAGTCAGCGCGCTTTTTTTGATGCTACACGTTTAATTTGGCTTGAAAGAGGTGGAATAATTGCAATTGCTCACGTTCGAGGAGGTGGAGAATTAGGCGAAGATTGGCATATTGGCGGTAGCTTAGCTAATAAACAAAACTCAGTTGATGACTTTATAACATGCGCACAATATTTAATTAATCATAATATTACTCAACCATCTAAGCTAGTTATCAGCGGTGAGAGTGCTGGTGGTATTATAATTGGAATGGCATTAGCTAAACATCCTGAACTTTTTGCTGCGGCATCTATTAATGTGGGTATGTTAAATATGAGTCGATTAGATAAAATCGCTATTGGTAAAGCAAACTTTGCTGAGTTTGGCTCGCCATTAAACTCAAAACAGTTAAAGGATTTATCTAAAATAGATGCTTATTTAAATTTAAAAGATTATGTTACGTATCCACCGGTTATGATTTCGGTAGGTTTGAAAGATGAACGTGTAGCACCATGGCAAAGTGCTAAATTTATCGCTCGTCTTAATGAGATAAACCATACCCAAAAACAGCAGGTATTAGTTGTAGCAGATCAATATGAAGGGCATTTTTTTGATAATTTTCTAAATACAGTCGAGTTTTTTATTTGGAAAACCACGCCAACACCATAATTAAAAAATAGTTAATATTAGAGTTAATATTATTTATGACAATCCTCATCATCAAATAAGTCATTTGGGTGTACTTATCATCGTGAAAAATTATCTGGAAAAGGAATATCAATAAAAACTAGCCAGCAATTTAAATAACGATAGTTTTATATAATTCGCTATTATCTTTTAATACTCTTAAAAAATAATTCTTATCTCACTTGTTTTATGATGATATTTTGTTTTAATAGTCAATAAAGATTTCTTTATATAACATCTACCGTTGGAAATAAAATATGAAAAATGTTGGTTTTGTTGGTTGGCGTGGAATGGTTGGTTCCGTCCTTATGCAACGTATGGTTGAAGAGCATGATTTTGATTATATCAATCCTGTTTTCTTTTCTACTTCTCAAGCTGGTCAAGCTGCCCCTACCTTTGGTGGTAAAACAGGAACATTACAAAGTGCCGATAATATTGATGCTTTGAAAGCATTAGATATTATAGTGACTTGCCAAGGTGGTGATTATACTTCTGAAATTTATAAAAAATTGCGTGCGACTGGCTGGCAAGGTTACTGGATTGATGCGGCATCAACATTGAGAATGGAAGATGAGGCAATCATTGTTCTTGATCCAGTCAATAAAGCTAATATTCATGCAGCTTTAGATAGAGGTATCAAAACCTTTGTTGGTGGTAACTGTACCGTAAGTTTAATGTTAATGTCGCTTGGTGGATTGTTTGCTGAAAACTTAGTTGATTGGGTATCGGTATCAACTTATCAAGCTGCTTCAGGTGGCGGTGCGCGTCATATGCGTGAATTGCTTACCCAAATGGGTATGTTAAACGCCGAAGTAGCTAAAGAGCTACAAGACCCTAATTCTTCGATCTTAGATATTGAACGGAAAGTGACGCAAAAAATGCGTGATGGTAGTTTACCAACAGATAATTTTGGTGTGCCATTAGCGGGTAGTTTAATCCCTTGGATTGATAAAGCTCTTGATAATGGTCAAAGTAAAGAAGAATGGAAAGGCCAGGCTGAAACGAATAAGATTTTAGGTACTAGCCAAATTATTCCTGTTGATGGACTTTGTGTGCGTATTGGAGCATTACGTTGCCATAGTCAATCATTTACCATCAAACTCAAAAAAGACATCAGTGTGCCAGAAGTTGAAAAATTACTTGCTGCGCATAACGATTGGGTAAAAGTTATCCCTAATGATCGTGATTTATCAATGCGTGAGCTAACTCCAGCAGCTGTTACTGGTACATTAACTACGCCAGTTGGACGTTTACGTAAACTTAATATGGGTAAAGACTATTTATCAGCCTTTACTGTTGGCGACCAGTTATTATGGGGAGCTGCCGAACCATTAAGAAGAATGCTTCGCATCTTAGCTTAATCAAAAAAAGCCCGGTTACCGGGCTTTTTTGGTGATATATGCACATTATAATGTAATGTTGTTTTCTAACAATGTCATTAATAATGAACCATTAAATAACGCTTGTTGTATCAATGCAAATGCACCAATTGCTGAACGGTCATTAAGCGATGAACAATTGATAGTAAGATTTTTTCTCAACTCTTCTAAACTTTGTGCGTTTAACGCGCTGTTTACCGCATTTAACAACACTTCTGATGATTTAGTTAATTCACCCGCTAACACAATTCGTTGTGGATTAAAAATATTCACCATCATAGCAACAGCACGACCAAGATTTTCACCTGCATCTTTGACTAACTTAATTGCCAGCTCATCGCCTTGATTCGCATATTTACAAATAGTGGAAATATTACAGTTATCTAAACTTAATTTAGTTGGATAACCTTGCTCAATCATCTGTTTAGCTCGAAACTCGATTGCTTTATTAACTACACGATTTTCCAAACAGCCAAAATTTCCACAATGGCAACGCTCTCCTAACGCATCGATTTGGATGTGTCCAACTTCACAAGCACTTTGATTATGGTTTGTTAATAGTTGCTGATTAACAATTACACCGGACCCCACACCGCGATGTACACGAATCAAAATTGAGTCATCAACATCTTGAGTTGAGCCAAAATAACTTTCGGCTAGAGCTAAACTTTGAATATCATTGCCAATAAAAATCGAAATGTTAAATTTATTACGAAGAACGTCAGCTAGAGGCCAAGCTTTAACTTGAATATGAGGTGTATAACGAATAATCCCACGAACAGAGTCAATCAAACCTGGTAATACCACTGATATAGCAACAAGATGTTTTATTTTTTTGCTATTTTGCTCTATGAACTGTTCAATTAATGCAATTAAATATTCTTCAGCTGATTCTTGGGTAAACGAGGTTAATGGATAAACTTCAGATACTAAACAGTTAGCACCAAGATCATATAGCTCAATGGTAACATGGGAACGACTTAATTGAATGGCAATAGTCTGATAGTAACCAAATTTTGCTTGTATTGACACAGCCGGACGCCCACCAGTTGATTGCTGTGCATCAACTTCTTTGATTAAATTTTTTTTAATAAGTTGGCGAGTAATTTTGGTTATACTGGCTGGCGCTAATTGACTAATTTCGGCGAGTTGTATCCGTGAAACTGGGGCTTGCTGAACAATCAAACGGTAAATCATAGCGTAATTTAATTGTTTGATTAGCTCAGCATTGCCAACTAGGTGTAGATAATTAAAGGTCATATTTTATCTCAATATTTTCATTAACTATCTAACATTCTAGCGGGTCATTATTCCATTAACAACCGTTTTCACGTTTGAAAAATCACGATTAAAAATAACTAAGTTCGCAATTTTACTTTCACTAATTGTACCAAGTTGTTTATCAACACCAATTGCTTTTGCAGGATAAAGCGTTGCCATCCTTAGAGCTTCATCTAAAGCAATACCAACATATTCAACTGCATTTTTAACTGCTTCAATCATAGTTAATGCTGAACCACCTAAAGTGCCATTTTCATCAACACAACGGCCATCTTTATAATAGATAGTTTTATCAGCAAATACGCCAGAGGTTAAATTAGACCCTGCTAATAACATAGCATCGGTAATCAAAATTAAATGATCTTGTTTAATTTTATGACTATTACGAATATTAGCCCAACTTACGTGTTGACCATCAGCAATAATACCGACATAAACTTCGGGTTCATCATAAATTGCGCCAACAACACCAGGCTCTCGTCCAGTGATATAAGGCATTGCATTAAATAAATGCGTTCCTAAACGGATACCAGCATTAAAACCACGACGACAATCTTCATAATGACCGTTAGAATGACCGACAGAAACATGAATACCAGCATCAGCTAATTGCTTAATATAGTGAGATTCAACTTTTTCTGGGGCTAACGTAATGATTTTTATGACATCAGCATTTTCACAAAGGAAGTCGATCATTTTTTGTGAAGGTTGGCGGATGTAATTTACATTATGAATACCCTTCTTTTCTGGGTTAATGTAAGGGCCTTCAAGATGCAAACCTAATGCCTGATTTGGATGTTTAGCCAAATACTCACGCATAACGTTTACTGCTTTAATCATAAATTCATCAGTTGATGTGATTAAAGTTGGTAAATAGCTTGTACAACCATAAACTAGGTTAGTTTTTTGCATTTTTTCTAATGTCTCGACACTTAACGCATCGAGGGTCTCATTAAATTGTACACCACCACAACCATTGACTTGAATATCAATAAGACCCGGTGCAACAATGGCACTTTGTAAATCTTCAGTAGTGATATTAGCTGGTAGTTCTTCTTGTTTACAAACTTTGGCAATCTTATCGCCGTCAATAATAACGGCGTGATTTTCAAGAATTTCATAACCAGTATAAATACGACAATTTGTTAATGCGTACATTGAGTTATCCTTTATAAAACGGTCACTTTAAGGTTATCAGCTTCCATTTGTTTAAAATATTTTAGTGTTTTCACTTTAAGATCATCAGTACTTGGCTCATCACAAACAATAATTGATGCTGGATGCATTTGTAATGCGGTAACTGTCCATAAATGATTAACGCATCCTTCAACACCGGCTTGTAAAGCTAAACTTTTGTTGTGTCCACAAACTAATAAGATCACTTCCTGTGCATCCATTAATGTTGCAACACCGATCGTTAACGCATGTTTTGGAACTTGTTTGATATCATTATCAAAGAAGCGTGAGTTAGCGATAATTGTGTCTTCAGTCAAAGTTTTAATTCGAGTTCTTGAACAAAGTGAAGAACCTGGTTCGTTAAATGCAATATGTCCATCCTGACCAACACCACCAACGAAAATATTGATTTTACCGTAAGATTTAATCTTTTCTTCATATTCGCGGCATTCTTGATCGATATCTGGTGCATTACCATTTAATATATGG
Source organism: Gilliamella sp. wkB195 (assembly GCF_001690445.1). NCBI lineage: Bacteria > Pseudomonadati > Pseudomonadota > Gammaproteobacteria > Orbales > Orbaceae > Gilliamella > Gilliamella sp. wkB195. The sequence goes on along the minus strand of NZ_LZGP01000019.1, from coordinate 55,069 downwards.
ATGTTGTTTTTATCAATATCAATATGGTTGAAGAAATTTTCATACATAAAAGTGTGATAACTTTGAGGGTGATCTTCTGGAAGACCGACATACTCATCCATATTAAAGGTAACAACGTGTTTAAAACTGACTTTACCTGCTTGATATTGTTTGATGAGTTGTTGATACATAACTAGCGGAGAACTACCTGTAGGTAAACCTAATAAAAACGGACGTTCCGCTGTCGGTTTAAATTGATTAATTTTGTTAACAATGCGCTGTGCTACCCAAGCGCCGACTTCTTGCGCATTTACTAAAGGAATAAGTCTCATAAGATACAGCCTCTTCTGATATAATTAAATAAAATCTTTTTTTTTAACGTAAAATATGTTGAGCATATTCTACTATATTAAACTAATTAATCAAAAATAAATCGTGATATAAATCACAAAAAGCAAACATTTAATTTGCGAAGTAAAATAATATAATGTGAAATATAGTTGACTTACTTACATTTACTTAAAGATGTGAAATTTCATTATTTTTTAAGTAACCCAAAATAATAATATGAGGTAAAACTTATGGGAATTTTAGCTTATTTACAACGCATTGGGCGTTCATTAATGGTGCCGGTGGCAGTATTACCTGCAGCGGCAATATTGCTTGGTATAGGTTACTGGATTGATCCAAATGGCTGGGGACAAAATAGTATTATTGCTGCCTTTTTAATAAAATCTGGTGGTGCAATTATTGAAAACATGCCAATCCTATTTGCTATAGGTGTTGCTTATGGTATGTCTAAAGATAAAGATGGTGCAGCTGCATTATCTGGATTAGTCGGTTTTTTAGTTGTCACAACATTACTTTCACCAAGTTCTATTGCATTATTTAATGGTATTGATACTAGTGTTGATGGTTGGCAATCACAAATTTCCCCTGCATTTAAAAAAATTAATAATCAGTTTGTTGGTATTTTAGTTGGTATTATTGCAGCTGAATTATATAACCGATTCAGTTCTGTTGAATTACATAAAGCGTTAGCTTTTTTTAGTGGTAAACGGTTAGTTCCCATTATTGTTTCTATCGTTATGCTATTAGTTTCTGCTGTTTTATATTTTATATGGCCATCTATTTATGATGCATTAGTTGCTTTTGGTAAATACATTAAAGATTTAGGCTCTATTGGGGCGGGTATTTATGGCTTCTTTAACCGTTTGTTAATTCCGGTCGGCTTACACCACGCACTTAACTCGGTATTTTGGTTTGATGTGGCTGGCATCAATGATATACCAACTTTCCTTGGAGGACAAAAATCTATTGATGATGGATTAGCAACCATTGGTATTACCGGTCGCTATCAAGCAGGATTTTTCCCAATTATGATGTTTGGTTTACCGGGTGCAGCATTAGCCATGTATCATACAGCTAAAAAAGGCAATAAAGATAAAACCGCATCGATCATGTTAGCCGCTTCATTTGCAGCATTTTTCACTGGGGTTACTGAACCTTTAGAATTTGCTTTTATGTTTGTAGCACCTGTACTTTATGTGATCCATGCTATTTTAACTGGAATTTCACTATTTATCGCTGCAACCATGCAATGGATAGCTGGCTTTGGCTTTAGTGCAGGTTTAATCGATATGCTGTTATCCAGCCGCAATCCTTTGGCTGTACATTGGTATATGCTTATTCTTCAAGGTGTCGTATTTTTCTTTGTATATTATATTGTGTTCCGTTTTGTTATTGTTAAATTCAATCTTAAGACGCCGGGACGTGAAGACGATGTGACCGATACTTCAGCTGAAGAGAATGTACCAACTGTAGGTGATACTTCTAAGCTTGCTGAACAATATTTAGTTATCGTTGGTGGTAAAGAAAATCTAACTAATATTGATGCTTGTATCACACGTTTACGTTTGAATGTTCATGATTCAGATTTGGTTGATGAACAAGCAGCTAAAGCACTTGGTGCAATGGCAGTGATAAAACTAGGTAAAACTGGCGTTCAAATTGTTGTTGGTCAACAAGCTGAGAAGATTGCCGATAAAATGAAAAAATTAGTTTAATATCAATTTTATTAAATAAGTTTTATCAATATTCTCCTCGTGGTAGTAATGATAAAAGCCACGAGGATTTTTATTATCTTTGGCAAGCATAGATTTTGTTTATAGAATTATAAAAAAAGTTGAGGAGCGGGGTTTTTGAAGCTAATTAAAAGCGTAAAATAGTGTCTTGATCCGCAAGTAACTGATGAAACTGGGTAATTTCAATTTGTTGGTTAGGAATGTTGAGGGCAATCTGGCTTAAATTCCGCTCATCTAAAGCTGTTTTACAAACATAAACATCTTCAATGTCATAAAGTTCTAACATATTAAAGGTTGCTATGTAATCTCGCATTAAAATCTCTTCTGGATGTTGATTAGGTAACAGATGAAAAACACCATCGCCCATAAAAAAGACAGAAATATGATTGAATGTTGATAAGGCTAAAGCGGTATCCAATGCTTCTCGGCCTTTTGCATTGCCGTGTGGTGGAGTACTAATAATAATTGCTACGTTTTTCATCTAATCTACCTTTTTAAAATTGTAGGATTCGATCAGAACTTGCTACTGCCTCACTCAATTCACCAAGACCAGTTAGTTCAAAATGTTCAGCAAGGTTTTCTATACTAATTCCCCTTCTTTGTGCTGCTGCCACGCAAATCTTCAGCTTTAAAGCGTTTTGTTTTGCTAAGTTTTGCCATGCTTTGACGAGATCAAATTCATCATTAGCCGGATCAGTAAAATGATTAGCGTTATAGACACCGTCAGCATAAAAAAAGATGCTATTGATTGAGTGATTTGTATTTGAAGATAATGTTTGAGCAAATTGATAAGCACAATAAGCAGATTGGGTCCCATAAGCGGGACCCATAATAACCAGCGTATAACTTAATGGTTTCATCAAATTAGTTTGGTGCTTGTACTGGCTGAGCAGTTGGAATAGCTTCTTCGTTGTTATCTTTATCAATACCAAGCAATTCAACTTCAAAAACTAAAGTTGACGCAGGGGTAATATTGGCGTTGTTACCTTGGCTTGGCAAGCTTTTATCTTCATAAGCTAATTCTGGTGGAACAACTAATTTAATTTTACCGCCAACACCAATGAGTTGAATTCCTTCAGTCCAACCTTTGATTACACCGTTAAGTGGGAAGGTTGCTGGCTCATTTCGGTCATAAGAACTATCGAATTTACGACCATCAGTTAATGTACCAACATAGTGAACGATAACAGTATCATTGGCAGTTGGGTGAGCTCCAGTACCTTCTTGAATAACTTTATATAATAAACCTGATTTAGTTTTTATTACTCCAGGTTCTTTTGCAAATGCTTCACGGAATTTTTCACCAGCCGCGGTATTTTCAGTTTTTTGCTTTTCAAAACGCGCTTGGCTTTCTTCTTGGATACGTTTACCGAAAGCTTCTAGAATTGTGTTCACTTCTTCTTGATTAAGTTGTGAATTACCTTTCATGGTTTCATTAAATCCGCTGATTAGATATTCTTGGTCTGCTTTTACTTCATTTTGTTCTAAGTTTGATTTTAGGTAGTTAGCAAATGAAGAACCTAATGCATAAGACTCTTTTTGGGCTTCAGTGGTAATTTTTATTTTATTGTTTAGAGAATCAGCTTTATCATCGGTTTTAGCTGGTTCTGCTTTATTTTCTGCTGGCGCAGGTGCTGTTTCGGTAGCATTTGTCGTTGTAGTAGCAGGTGTTTTGTTTTCTTCGGTAGTTTTTTTATCATCACAACCTGCAAGTGCTAATACGATAGCACTACTTATCAATGTCATTTTAATAAATGATTTCATTTCACTCTCCAAGTTAAAAGATCTTTTAGCTAAATATTCACGGTATTATATATGATCTATTATAGGACAATATAGCTTTTACGTATCTTTTATCTAATTAATTTATATAGAATTAGGCTTATTTGTTATTAAAAACCGTAAAAACACTTCAGAAAATCACTACAGCCTGTAAGTGTTAATATGATAATACTGCTTATTAATGTCAATTTAATAAATGATTTCATTTCACTCTCCAAGTTAAAAGATCTTTTAGCTAAATATTCACGGTATTATATATGATCTATTATAGGATAATATAACTTTTACGTATCTTTTATCTAATTAATTTATATAAAATTAGGCTTATTTGTTATTAAAAACCGTAAAAACACTTCAGAAAATCACTACAGCCTGTAAGTGTTAATATGATAATACTGCTTATTAATGTCAATTTAATAAATGATTTCATTTCACTCTCCAAGTTAAAAGATCATTTAGTTAAATACCAATCGTATTATATGATCTACTATAATACAAAATATTTTTTAAGCATCTTTTATATAAAATTAGGTTTATTTGTTATTGAAAACTGTAAAAATACACTGAAAAATCACTCCTTGAGTGAAAGTGGTATCCTCAGTTATAATAGATCCAATTTATAGTAAATATTGTATAAGGATAGCTATTTTGACTACCGAACTTAATACCCTTGATATTGAAGAAATCATAAGTTTACTGCCTCATCGTTACCCATTTTTAATGGTTGATCGCGTACTTAGTTATGAAAAAGGCAAAACATTAAAAGCCATTAAAAATGTTACTTTTAATGAACCATTCTTCCAAGGTCACTTTCCAAATAAACCGATTTTCCCTGGTGTACTAATTTTAGAAGCGATGGCGCAAGCGACTGGAATTTTAGCTTTTAAAAGTATTGAAGAGTTATCGCCAGGACAGCTTTATTATTTTGCTTCAATCGATAAAGCGCGTTTTAAACGCCCTGTCGTGCCAGGTGATCAAATCGTACTTGATGTTGAATATATTAAAGAGCGTCGTGGTATTGCATTGTTCCATGGTGTTGCAACAGTTGATGGTAAACTGGTTTGTGAAGCCGAAATGATGTGTGCTCGTAAGTAATATTGATTTTGAAATATCCCAAATGTATTAAGGAATTGCTATGGCAACGGAAATACACCCAAGTTCAGTAATAGAAAAGGGGGCAAAGATTGGTGATAACGTCAAAATCGGGCCTTTTTGTTATATTGGTGAACATGTTGAAATTGGTGATGGCACTTTTTTAAAATCACATGTTGTCGTTAATGGCCACACCAAAATTGGTCAAAATAATCAAATCTATCAATTTGCTTCAATCGGTGAAGTTAACCAAGATCTAAAATATCGAGGAGAACCAACTCGTACTGAAATTGGTGATCGTAATATGATTCGTGAAAGTGTGACGATTCATCGCGGCACTGTTCAAGGGGGGGAGTTAACGCGTATTGGTAGTGATAATTTATTCATGATTAATGCACACGTTGCTCATGATTGTATTATTGGTAATAATTGTATTTTAGCGAATAATGCAACGCTTGGCGGTCATGTGCAGTTAGACAATCATGTTATTATTGGTGGTATGACAGCTGTACATCAATTTTGTGTTATCGGATCTCACGTAATGGTTGGTGGTTGTTCTGGTGTTGCCCAAGATGTTCCTCCTTATGTTATTGCACAAGGCAATCATGCAACACCACATGGCGTTAACTATGAAGGATTGAAACGTAGAGGTTTTAGTAAAGAAGCACTACAAGCCATTCGTAATACTTACAAAATTCTTTATCGAAATGGGTTAACCCTTGACGATGCCAAAGTTGAAATTGAATCGTTAGCTAAACAGTACCCTGAAGTTCAACTGTTTACTGACTTTTTTGCTCGTTCGACTCGTGGCATTATTCGTTAATGACTGATAAAGCTTTAACTGTAGCACTTGTCGCTGGTGAAACATCTGGTGACATTTTAGGTGCAGGTTTAATTCGTTCTCTCAAAAAACACCATCCAAATATTCAATTTGTTGGAATTGCTGGACCACAAATGCAAGCTGAAGGCTGTAAAGCTTGGTATGAAATGGAAGAGCTGTCTGTGATGGGCATTGTCGAGGTATTAGGTCGATTACGTCGTATTTTAGCTATTCGTCGAGATATCACTAAACGTCTTATTGAACTAAAACCTGATATATTTATTGGTATTGATGCGCCTGATTTTAATCTATCATTAGAAGGTAAACTCAAACAAGCTGGTATTAAAACTATTCATTATGTGAGCCCATCAGTCTGGGCTTGGAAACAAAAGCGCGTGTTTAAGATTAAACGAAATACTAATCTTATCTTAGCTTTTCTTCCTTTTGAAAAAGCCTTTTACGATAAATTTGATGTTCCTTGTCGTTTTATTGGTCATAAAATGGCTGATGACATTCCTTTAGAACCAGATCAAACCGCAATGCGTCAACAATTAGGTATCCCGCTTGATTGCCAATGCTTAGCACTTTTACCTGGCAGCCGTCATGCTGAAGTGACGTTATTATCTGAGCCTTTTTTAAAGGCGGCTCAATTGCTACGTGACAAATTTCCTGATTTACATATTGTGGTTCCTTTAGCAAATGAGAAAAGGAGACAAGAGTTTGAGCGAATTAAAACTGAAATCGCACCACAACTTAATGTGCAGTTATTAGATGGTCATGCTCGTGAAGCAATGATTGCCAGTAATGCGGCAATTTTAGCGTCTGGAACGGTTGCTCTTGAATGTATGTTAGCTAAATGCCCAATGGTTGTCGGTTACAAAATGAAAGCTTTTACGTTTTGGTTGGCTAAAAAGTTAATCAAAACGCCTTATGTGTCGTTACCAAATATCTTAGCAGGTAAAGAAATAGTGCCTGAGTTGCTACAACATGATTGTACACCAGAAAATATCGCTAATCATGTTTTTCCTTTTTTAGAAAGTGATAATACCGAATTAAAAGCGACATTTTTAGCTTTGCATAAACAAATTCGTTGTAATGCAGATGAACAAGCAGCACAAGCTGTACTTGATGTATTAGAGGATTCACATTGTTGTTAGAATTTACCTACCCTGATGCCACATTAATTGCCGGAGTTGACGAAGTTGGACGAGGTCCTCTGTGTGGTGATGTTGTTACTGCTGCTGTGATTTTAGATCCAAATAAACCGATAGAGGGATTAACCGATTCTAAAAAGCTGACAGAAAAAAAACGTGAAGCTTTATTTGATATTATCAAGCAAAATGCATTAGCGTGGAGTGTTGCTAGAGCATCAGTCGATGAGATTGATAAGCTTAATATTCTTCATGCCACTATGCTGGCTATGCAACGGGCGGTGTCTGGTTTAAAAATCAAACCCAATTATGTTTTAGTGGATGGCAATCGTTGCCCTGAATTTGGTATTCAAACACAAGCTGTCGTTAAAGGCGATTTACTTGTTGCTGAAATTAGTGCTGCGTCGATTCTTGCGAAAGTGACTCGTGATCGTGAAATGGTTGAATTAGATAAATTGTATCCGCACTATGGATTGGCAAAGCATAAAGGATATCCCACCAAAGATCACCTAATGGCTATAGAATCACACGGTATCAACCATTTGTATCGTAAGAGTTTTGCTCCAATTAAGAGATTGTTACTTATCTAATTCGACCAATGTTGATCTACTGTTATTAATAATGGTGAATTGAATATAGCGACTGGTGAAATAACGGTTTCTTGATAAGGGATCTTATCTCCATAGCGTTCAGTTAGTTTTTGTTTAACTGCTGGTGCTGACAGATTAAAATCTTTAATCCTTTGTAATTGTCCAATTTTTAAGTTAAGTGCTTTATTATAAATTTTCCAAACTAGTTCTGAGCAATAAATATACTTATCATCCCAGCCAAACCAAATATCGTAAGGCTTATTTTCAAATGAATGAGCAACTCGTTTTAAATTAGCAATTTCTTTTTGTGATAAAGTGTGATCTTTTAGGCGTTTAATTATATATTTTCTATTTTTTCCTCGAGTTACCCATTTATCAAACGGTGTATAGACCACTTTAGATGCTGCTTCAAAGACATAAGGTTTTCCATTTTTAATAAAAATTATTCCCATGTGACTATAAGGTGACTTGGTTGCTAGCTCAATCGCCTTGCTTTGGTTTGATTGAGAAGATTGGAAAATAATATCGCCATCTAGGTAATCTGCTGTGGCCGTCGTGTAGGTAGTGAAAAGTAATATAATAATCAAAATAGAACGCATGATTTTCTACTTAAAAAATAAATCAAGGTAATATTATAAAATTATTAGCTAAAATAGCTACTTAAATAAATTTTAAGTAGCTTTTAGTCGTGTTTTAGTCATTAATCCCGATTACTGAAAATAGATGTCGATTTTGTTTTGTACATAACTTTACTGGCACGAGCAAAACGAATCGTTTTGAAAATACCTAACAAGCTAGCTTGATGCATTCGATACAACAATCGATGAATAATTAGCGCAAACCATCCCTTTACACCCATTTCACTTTTTCCTGCTATTTTAACCACACCTTGCGCGGTATCATGTAAAGAAATGATTGTGCCATTATCGGTATACTTAAACGATTTTAATGGCTTATTATCTAATATGTTGATAATGTTTTCGTAACAAATTTTTGCCATTTGATGTGCAGCTTGAGCAGTAGGTGGTGAGGCATGGCCATTGTCTTGCATTGCGTAAGCGCAATCGCCGATAACAAAAATATTGTCATCACGAGAAGTTTGCAATGTTGGTTTTACCACCAATTGATTTGAACGACTTGACTCTAATCCAGCAATTTCCTTTAAATAATCAGGAGCTTTAACACCCGCAGTCCAGATCATAATGTCGGCTTTAATAGTATCGCCTTCTTTTGGATAAAATCCATCGCTTTCAGCCTTAGTAATCATGGTCTTGGTTAATACATGGATACCTTGTTTTTCAAGTGTTTTAGTAATACTTGCCGCAGTCTTTTCTGGTAGGGCTGGTAAAATACGATCTGTTGCTTCAATAACCGACACATCTAAAAGATCGGAACACATCTTATTACGACCACAGGCACCAAATGCTTCCACCATGTGTGGTAGTTCAGAAGCTAACTCAACGCCAGTTGCACCACCGCCTACGATAGCAATTCGAATTTTATCTTCGTCGGTGCTTTGATCATTATCGATAATTGAACAGAAACTGGTGAATTTATTTATTAAGGTTTCTCGCAAGCGAATCGCTGCATTTTGATCGTCTAAAAAGATACAATGTTCTTTAACACCAGGTGTACCAAAATCGTTAGAAGTACTACCAATGGCAATAACTAAAATGTCGTAATCAATAGCGACTGATTCATCTTGATGATTGATAATAGTGATTTGTTTTTGGTCCCGATTAAGGTCAGTAAAGGTACCCTGGGTAAATTCGAAATTATGTTGTTGTCCTTGAGATGCATAATAAATATTATCAACTTGCTCATCAAGTACACCCGTTGCTACTTCATGTAATAATGGTTTCCATAAATGATAACTGTTTTTATCAATTAGGGTAATTTGAGCTTTGTCCGTTTTGCCTAACTTATCACCTAGGTCAGTAGCGAGCTCTAAACCGCCGGCACCACCACCAATAATAATTATTTTTTGCATATTTCAAGCCTTATTATTTTAATTGTAAAATATCATACTAAATAAGTAGGTTTTTATCTATTTCTTTTGACTGATAACATTTATAAATGAAATCTATTAAAATGGAGGTTTACAATTATTGAAATTTATTTAAGGGTGAAATAGAATATCATTCAATATAGTTGTAAATAATCCCGTTTAGCCTTATTTGGGCATAGAAATATAGCTTAGATTGTTTAAATAAAGCGTTATATCGTATGATATAGTAATCATTTTTGAAGTATGTTAATTCTTGATTGCATACAATTATCCTAGTTCTTTAGGCCTTATCTTACAATTGTCACTCAAAACAAATTTATGAATAAAAAAATTTTTATTGTTATTGCATTGATTGTTATTTTAATTTCAATGACGATCTTAATACGTGCTCATAGCAGCCAGCTTATTTTGCAAGGCGAAGTTGATGCACCTAATGTCAGCATATCCTCTAAAGCCAAGGGGCGAGTGCAAGTAATTCATGTCAATCGTGGCGATGATGTTAAACAAAATGATGTCTTAATTACGCTTGACAGTCCTGAGCTTTTAGCTCAAGTTAAAGCTGCCGAAGCTGGGCGAGATCAAGCAAAAGCGCAAGTTGAACTTTCTCAAAACGGTACTCGTGAAGAAAGTATTCGCTATTATGAAGCGTTATTGGAACAAGCAAAAGTTTCTTATGATAATGCTTCGAAAGAGTACAATCGTAATAAAGCCATTTCGGCAAAAGGTTTTGTTTCTCAATCAATATTAGATAATGCCCTTAAAACGCGTGATGCAGCTCATCAGCAGGTTTTGTCAGCCCAAGCCAACTTAGATCAAGCGAAAAACGGTGATCGTATTGAACAGCGTGAGATCTATAATGCTAAATTGCAAGAGGCTGAAGAGCAACTTAAACAATTACAGATTCAATATGATGATCTGCAAGTCAAGGCGCCTGTAGATGGTGAGGTTGGTTCAATTCCTGCCGAAGTAGGCGAGCTGTTTAATGCAAATAGCCCACTATTAACAGTTATTCGATTACCACAAGCTTATTTTGTGTTTAATATTCGTGAGAATATTATGCCTAATATTCACAAGGGTGACCATGTTAAGTTGGAAGTACCAGCCCTTGGTAATAAAGAAGTTGAAGCGGAAGTTCGTTTTATTTCACCAATGGGCGATTATGCAACTAAACGTGCTACTCGAGCAACGGGTGATTTCGATTTGAAAACCTTTGAAATTAGACTTTATCCAACTAAACCTGTTGAAGGCTTACGCGCAGGTATGAGTACATTATGGAAAATAGACAACTAATTTCAGATTTCTGGCATCGCTTTAAAGAAGCATTTAATGATGAAATTCCAGTTATATTTAAGCGTTTTACTTTCCATTGGTTAATGTGGATTTTACCGCTGATTATTTTTGTGATCATCAGCAGTATATTTTATCGAGGTGTATTATTTGATCTTCCAGTAGGTTATGTTGATCAAGATAAAAGTACCTTATCTCGTGAAATTATTCGGGATCTTAACGCTGGCGCGCACGCAAATCTAATTAATTATGATAATCAGTTAAAAATGGCTGAACGTGATTTAGAAAAAGCTAAAATTTACGCCATTCTCTATATACCGCCTAATTTTGAAGCCGATGTGTTAGCTGGTCGTCAACCAACGCCGATGCTTTATTATAATGCTTTATATTATAGTGCTGGCTTATACTCTATTATGGACTATTCCGGCCTAATTGCTTCATTAAATACACAATATCGGACGACCATGGCAACCAGTATAGGTTTGCCCGTACCTAAGCTTTCTCAAGTTAATTTCAATTATGATGGGTTATTTAATGCTAGTGGTAACTCAATGTACTTCCAGCAATTTTCCGCGGTAGTTCATTTGTTACAATTATTTGTAGTGACCACAACAATTCATATTTTATCGCGATTACCTAAACGGACTCGGCCTAATTATCCATTTGTATTAGGTAAACTAGCTCCTTATACCATCTGGTATACCATGTTATTGATGTTTGAAATAGCTATGCTGGTTTTATTTTCTGATGCGCGCGTATCTGGTTCGCCATTTGCTATGATGCTGGTGGTATTCTTTTATGTTATTGCTGCGCAAAGTATTGGTATTTTGCTTTATACATTTACTAAAACAGTATTAGATGCATATACCTATATTGGGGTATTGGTGGGGCTTGCATTGACCTATTCAGGAGTAGTGGTGCCTGAATTGTCGATGCCTTGGATAGCAAGATTTATTTCGTCACTTGAGCCTTTAACCTATGCACTGAATAAATTATTCGATCTCTTTTTACGACATTCCAGTTATCTATCTGTATTAAAAACATGTGGGATTTTAATGATCTATCCAATAATTATTACAGTGTTAGTTAGAAAACGTTTAGTCAAACGTTTACATTCACAGTAAGAGGCAATATTTGGATGCTTAAGCTATTTTTATCTTCAGCTATAAAAATGTTTTTTTATATGCTAATGCGGCCAATGTGGTTATTGCTATTAGTTTCTGTTTCATTAATGAGCTTAGTTTATATTAATGGCACCATCACCAATTTGCCGGTTGCAATTGTTGATCAGGATCATAGCGCTACAAGTCGAAGTTTGATTCGATCTTTAAATACCAGTTCTAAAATCGATGTGCTTACTTATGAAAATTCATTAGAAGCTTATGATGATATTAACAGTCGTAAATTATTTGCGGTATTTACCATCCCAAGAAATTTCGAAAAACGTCTTTTAAACGGTGAAGAGGTGACAATTCCTGCTTATGGTGATGCTTCTAGCCGTCTAGCTAATGGTCTAATACAAGTTGATATTAGAGGAATATATCAACAAATATTAACCGAATATAATACGCGGGTAATGCGCAATGCTGGTTTTTCTGATCCGCAGATTAATATCATCTTATCGCCAATAAAAGGGCAAACGATGCCGCTTTATAATGCCGGGATTAGTTTTGCGGCGATAACTTTTCCTGGATTACTCGTTATGTTGTTGCAACACTCCTTTTTGATTGCCTCAACGCGTACCAATATCACCTTGCACTCCTTGCCCCAAGGTAAACCACCAAAGATTGTTATATTCGGAAGTTTATGCGGTCTTATACCAATATGGCTCTTTTTGTCTTTAGTCCTCTTTGGATTATGGCCTTGGGTTCTTGGCTATAGGCAATTAGCAAGCATACCCGAAATTATTATTATGACATTTCCGCTATTATTAGCGGTGTTGGGGTTGAGTAAATTACTCACTGAATGTTTACATCGAACCGAGATGATTTACCTAACCTTAGCCTTTTTGACTACCCCCGTATTTTACCTATCCGGTACTATATGGCCTCTTGATGCTATGCCGTTATGGGTACAAACGGTATCGCGAATGTTACCATCTACATGGGCAACAAATATGATTGCTGGTGTAAATCAGATGGGGTTAGGTTTGTCAGATAATGTATTTAATATATTTATGATTCTATTTCTCGGAGTCATATATGGTTCGCTAGGCTTTTTTATTGCAGCACTACGCGAAGGAAAAATGAGAAGATATTTCAAAAAAATAAAAAAATTTGTGCGTTCAAATACTAAAAAAGTTAATAATAAACCTTCAATTAGTTAATGCTAAAACGTGAATATACAATCAATAGCTGTTATGATGAATGCTTAAATTTTTCAAATAAATAACGTATGTCCAATAAATATTATCCATGGATTATTAGTTTACGCCCTAAAACGTTAGTATTATCGCTTTCGGCTATTTTGATGGGAAATTCGCTAGCATATTGGCAACGGTCTTTTGACCCATTGATTATGCTACTATCAATCATTACCGCATCGTTATTACAAATTTTATCCAATTTGGCTAATGATTACGGTGATGCAATTAAAGGCAGTGACCAACAAAATTTAACAGGGCATAAACGGGGATTACAATTAGGTTTAATCACGCTTAATCAACTAAAAATAGCGCTTTGGATTACCGTTTTATTATGTATTACTTCAGGGCTTGCATTACTTATTTTAGCCTGCAACAACTATCGACAACTTCTGATTTTTGTCTTGTTAGGATTATGCTCAATCATTGCAGCAATTACCTATACGATGGGGAAAAAACCTTATGGTTATATTGGATTAGGTGATTTCTCTGTCCTTATCTTTTTTGGGCTGGTTGGGGTAATTGGCAGTGATTACTTACAGACTAAAGTGTTATCGACACGACTCATCTTACCTGCAATTGCTAGTGGATTATTAGCGGTTGCAGTACTTAATATTAATAATCTACGCGATTATGAAAGCGATAAACAACATCATAAACGAACATTGATTGTGCTAATTGGTAAAACTTACGGTTGCTGTTATCACTTACTTTTATTAATTATATCATTGTGTCTATTTAGTTTATTTGCTTACAAAAATCTACATACTTTTTGGAGTGGACTATTTTTATTAACATTGCCACTATATATAAAACATATCAGTGCGGTATTTAAATTTAAGACGGTTAATGACGCTGCACCGTTACTAATACAAATGGTCAAACTTGCTTTATTAACTAATTTACTTTATTGTTTGGGTATTATTTTGAGCTAGCTCACGTTTATTCTAAATTTATATCGTTTTACTTAATGTTAGCGTTATACTAGAATCGAATGAATATTACAGTTAAAGGAGACTCTACCATGGAGTTTGAAACATCAATTCTTTGTGATTACTACCCAGAAGATGTTAATGTCGTAGAACCGATATTTAGTAATTTTGGTGGTGTAGCTTCGTTTTCAGGCCTGGTCGTCACAGTGAAATGTTTTGAGGATAACGGTATATTGTACGAAGTATTACAATCCAATGGGGCAGGTAAAGTATTGGTTATTGATGGTGGTGGCTCTGTGCGCCGAGCATTGATAGATGCGGAATTAATCGATATTGCACTGCAAAACCAATGGGAAGGTATCATCGTTTATGGTGCTGTGCGCCAAGTTGATTATATTGCTGATGCTGAAATTGGTGTTCAAGCACTCGCAGCAATTCCTGTTGGCTCAGATGATCAAGGCGTTGGTGAAATTGATATTCGTGTTAATTTTGGTGGTGTGACTTTCTTCTCTGGTGACTTTATTTATGCTGATAATACCGGCATTATCTTATCTGAAATCGCTCTTGAAGTAGACGATAAATAAATCACTTATTATTTTCATAAACCGCTGTGGTTTTACAGCGGTTTTTTATGCTCAAAAACCCCGCTCCTCAACTTTTTTTGCGATACAATTTTCTATTTTGTTCGATTACGAATATAACCACCAGTAACGGTGATAATTAATCCTGCTATCTCCATATCTAATAATTTAATAGTGAGTTCAGGAATGGGTAAATTAACCAGGGCTGCAATTGTATCAACTGGAATTGGGTGATGACGAATAACGGCAAAAATTTCAGGATATAAAACAGTATTACTCTCTTTATTCTCAACACTATTTTGTCTATTTATTGTTGATAAAAAGCCACTATAGTGTTCTAAAATATCAGTTGGGTGAGTGACTAGATAAGCCCCTTGCTTGATTAAATAATGGGTTCCATGACTATTTTGATTATCGATATCACCCGGTAATGCAAATACATCGCGATTTTGTTCAAGCGCATAACGAGCAGTGATTAGTGATCCACTTTTTTCAGATGCTTCAACCACAAAGGTTCCTAAACTTAATCCACTAATAATACGATTGCGACGTGGAAAGTATTCGGATCTTGCTTTTTCAAATGGATAAAATTCTGAAATGATGGCGCCATTTTGTGCCAAAATATCATTTGCCAATCGTAGGTTTGAGCGTGGTGAGATTTGAGCTAATCCACTACCTAAAACAGCTATAGTATTTCCTGATACCTCAAGAGCCCCTCTATGGCAAATAGCGTCTAAACCCAATGCTAATCCGCTAGTGACTGTTAAACCATTAATTGCTAATTCGCCAGCGAAATATCTTCCCCATTGTGCACCATATTCACTAAATTCACGGCTACCAACCATGGCAATTTGTGGTGAATGTAATAATTGCCTATTACCCATAACAAATAACAATAATGGTGGTGAACTAATTTGCTTAAGTAACATTGGATAATCGGAATCACAATAAGCGATCAAATGTTTGGTTGGGTAAGGTGTTGCCAACCAATCGAGTATTGGCTCAAAATGAAGATAAGATGTTTCAAAAAAACGATCTTGAAGAGTTTTGGATAAACCTATTTTTTCCAATAATAGCGATACATCTCTTATTTTATTAGGTAGACCAGCACTAAAATAGTGAGCAATTTGCTCGAAATATCCCTTTCTTTTCTGACCAAGCATTGAAATTCGTAACAAAAACTCATATTTACTCATTACAGTCCTTTTTCCTCTACATTGTTGCTTTGTGCCATATCTAGAAGGATTGATTAGATATATTCTAGTAATAGTCAACTAAATCTATTCATAGGCATAATAAATGTTTACAATGTAGGCGAATTTGAAAAAATACAAAATTGAGGAGTAGATCGAAGAATTTATGGCTATTTTACCGGTATTACGTTTCCCAGACGAACGACTTCGCAAAATTGCAAAGCCTGTCTCTAATTTTACACCAGAGCTACAAAACATTATCGATAACATGACTGAAACCATGTATGCCGAAAATGGTATTGGACTTGCAGCTACACAAGTAGATGTACATGAGCAGATTATTGTGATTGATGTGTCGGAAGATAGAAGCCAACTTTATGTGATTATCAATCCTGAGGTGATAAGCCAAGAAGGTGAAACTGGCATTGAAGAGGGATGTTTGTCGATACCTGACTGCCGTGGATTTGTTCCAAGATCAGAAAAAATCAAAATCAAGGCATTAGATCGTAATGGTAAACCTTATGAAATTGATGCTGATGAACTATTGGCAATTTGTATCCAGCATGAAATGGATCACTTAAAAGGTAAACTCTTTGTCGATTATCTCTCGCCATTAAAGCGTCAACGTATTGAGCAAAAGATGAAAAAGCTAGCTCGTGAAGAGCAAAAGAATCGATAAATTAAACCGCCATTAATTTGGCGGTTTTTTATTTAAGCTTTCATTATTTAGCTACAATCACCATAGCAGGTCGGATAAGTCGACCATTGAGTGTATAGCCTTTTTGGATAGTATTGACGATCTGTCCTGATTGATGTTCTGGTGATTCAACCATACTAATCGCTTGATGTAGATCTGGGTTTAATTGTGAATCAGCCGTATTTATCACTTCAATACCAAATTTTTTGACCGTATCTAAAAACGATTTTAATGTTAACTCTAATCCTTCTACAGTTGCTTTGTGTTCTGGATTATTTTTATCTGTAGATTCTAATGCGCGTTCAAGATTATCAATTACAGGTAAAAGCTCATTTGAGAATTTCTCAAGAGCATATTTACGTGCTTTGTCCACATCTTGTTCAACACGTTTGCGCACGTTATCAATTTCAGCTCGAGCACGTATCATTGCTTCACTTTCATTTTTTTTAGCAATTTCTAATGCTTGTTCAAGTTCAGCAATACGTGTATCTTTGGCTTTTAACTGCTCTTCAACACTTGGTTGAGATGGCGTTTGTTCTTCAGTAGTTTGCTCAGCTGGGACTTCAATGTTTGTTTCATTTTCTGACATATTATTCTCTTGTTCAGTCATACGGTACTCCAAATTTAGTCGAAAACTTAATGAATAACAGTTATTATGGGGGCAATTTTTATTATTACAAGTTTAACGATAAGATGATATCGTGTTTTTTAATCGGTAACTAAAAAATCTTTATATTTAAGTTAAAAAAACAAGGATATTTTATGGGTATACCATTTAAATGTGTTGGTTTGGTTGGGATTCCACGTAAATTAGAGGCGATTGAAACTCATCAGGTTCTATATGACTGGCTAATTAACTTAGGTATTCAAGTTTTAGTTGAAGATCGGTTAGCGCAGTATATAAAATTTCCTAGTAGTGTATACGCAACTTTAGATACGATTGGTGAGCAAGCCGACTTAGCCATTGTTGTCGGTGGTGATGGTAATATGCTACGTTCGGCACGTCAATTGTCGCACTATAAAATTAAAGTGATTGGAGTAAATCGAGGTAATTTAGGCTTTTTAACCGATATTTCCCATGATCATGTTATTGAGCAATTAACTCCTGTTATCAAAGGGGACTACGATGATGATCCTCGGTTTTTATTGGAAGTGTCTATCTACAGTGATGGTCGGTTAATTAATTCTGGTTTTGCTGTAAATGAAATTGTAGTTACACCTAATACTGTTGCACATATGATTGATTATGATGTGTATATCAATGAGCGCAATGCATTTTCACAACGAGCTGATGGTTTAATTATTGCAACGCCCACAGGATCAACTGCTTACTCGTTATCAGCTGGTGGGCCAATCCTTGCGCCTCATTTAGATGCGTTAATTATCACACCAATGTTTCCACACTCTTTAGCGGTCAGACCATTAGTAATTAAGAGTGATAATCCTATCCATCTTAAATTTCCAACAACAGCTTTGGATCTTAATGTTGCTTGCGATAGCCAAATTATCTTGCCTGTTAAACCAACACAAGAGGTAATTATTCGTCGCTCAGATTATGAATTTAATTTAATTCATTCTAAGGATTATGATTATTTTAATAATCTTTCAAGCAAACTAGGTTGGTCACAAAAGATGTTTTGAATTTAATCATTATGTTAAGAAAATTATCATTTAAAGGGAAACTATCTTTAAATGATAAATGTTAATACATAAACAGATAAAGAAGAGAATATGGCGGCGATAACATCGTCGACCATAATACCAAAACCGCCCGGCACACGCTTATCAAACCAACGAATAGGCCAAGGTTTGGCCATATCAAACAATCTAAATGCGACAAAAGCAATCGTCACCCATAGTAT
Organism: Gilliamella sp. wkB195; assembly: GCF_001690445.1. Classification (NCBI taxonomy): domain Bacteria; kingdom Pseudomonadati; phylum Pseudomonadota; class Gammaproteobacteria; order Orbales; family Orbaceae; genus Gilliamella; species Gilliamella sp. wkB195. Next base: position 36,649 of record NZ_LZGP01000019.1, on the reverse strand, counting down.
TGAAAATTGAGGAATGAAATACAGCGTTATCCACATACCGACAAATTCATCCCAAACAATATGACCCGAATCATGAGTATGGGTATCATCCGACGTTTTTTGGCAAATATAACAACCAAACACAAACGTCACTAAAATAAAAAACCAATATAAAGTAGGTTGTAAACCCAAAAATAAAAGCCACAGTGGTATCGCCATTAATGATCCCATAGTACCTGGCATAATGGGTGATAGCCCACTACCCAATCCGACCGCTAAAAAATGAATTGGATTAGTGAGTTTTAGGTATTTTTTAAAATCTTTATTGCGTGCTTGTTTCGTCATTCTGATGATAATCGGTTGATAAAATTATGCCGACTTGAGGTCGGCAAAAAATTTGCTTAGCTAACTTTAGCCAGCACTAATAATATTTAGCTATATTATTAGTCTTTAGCTAAGGTTGCAACCATTACTGCTTTGATCGTGTGCAGGCGATTTTCGGCTTCATCAAAAACGATGCTATGTTTAGATTCAAAGACTTCATTTGTCACTTCTAAACCATCTTTCAAACCATACTGGGCAGCCATTTGTTGACCTACTGTGGTATTCATATCATGGAAAGCTGGTAAGCAATGCATAAATTTAACATTTGGATTCTCGGTTAATTTGACTACATTTTGATTGACTTGGTATGGGGTTAATAATTTCACTCGCTCATCCCACACTTCTTTCGGTTCGCCCATGGAAACCCATACATCGGTATAAAGAAAATCAACACCTTTCACACCTTCAGCGACATCTTCAGTTAAAACGATTTTAGCGCCTGTTGTTTTAGCTATCTCTTGGCACTTTTGGACAAGCTCTGATTCAGGTTGGCACGCTTTAGGCGCCACTAGTCGGATCTCCATACCCATTAAGGCAGCGCCTTCCATTAATGAATTGCCCATGTTATTACGAGCATCGCCTAAATAAGCGAATTTAACGCTATTAAGTGGGCGCTCACCGATATGTTCTTTCATGGTCATAAAATCTGCTAAAATTTGCGTTGGATGCGCTTCAGTCGTTAAACCATTCCAAACCGGCACACCGGCATATTTTGCCAAAGTTTCAACAATATCTTGCCCATAACCTCGATACTCAATACCGTCATACATGCGTCCGAGCACTCGAGCTGTATCAGCAATCGACTCTTTATGCCCAATTTGGCTACCACTTGGCCCTAGATAGGTGACTTGAGCGCCTTGATCATATGCACCGACTTCAAAAGCACAACGAGTACGGGTTGAATCTTTTTCAAAAATTAAGGCAATATTTTTGCCAACCAAATGTTGTTTTTCGTTACCTTGTTTTTTTGCTTTTTTTAATTCAATAGCAAGTTGAATCAGCTGGTTAATTTCTGTTGGGGTAAAGTCGAGTAAACGTAAAAAATGACGTTGATAAAAACCGTACATATCAAGCTCCTAATAGCGGTAAGTATTGTTACGATTCTATTTGAATAATTATGCAATTTCAAGTTAAACGTTTTAAATTTATAAAATGTCCTTTTTAGTTATTGAATTGTCTAAAAAATTAGATTTTATTATTTAATTATTTTTTATAATAACGCTTTTTTTGTTTAAAAAATTGTAATAAAATGACCAATTAATGAGTTACTGAAAAAGCATTTATGTGAATTATTATTCATAAATAGTGTTTATTTAATCAAAGGGTCTCTTAGCCATGCAAACTTATGCCCTCCTTATATTACAAGACGGTTCACAATTTATCGGTAAATCAATCGGTGCTGATGGAGAAACTGTTGGTGAGGTTGTTTTTAATACCTCAATGACTGGTTATCAAGAAATACTCACCGACCCTTCATATTGCGAGCAATTAGTCACGTTAACTTACCCCCATATAGGTAATGTCGGCACTAACAATGCCGATGCTGAATCTAATCAAGTTTATGCAAAAGGGCTGATTATTCGTGATTTACCACTATTAGCCAGCAATTATCGCAATGAGCTCGATCTTTCGAGTTATTTAAAACAGCATAATGTTATTGCCATTGCCGATATCGATACTCGCCGTTTAACTCGAATCTTGCGTGAAAAAGGGGCTCAGCATGGTGTGATTATCACGGCAAACGATAGAGAAACTTTACTTGAAAAAGCTGATACCGCTAAACAAATGGCGATCGATTTTAAAGGATTATCCGGACTGGATTTAGCCCAAAAAGTCACCTGTACAAAAAGCTATTTGTGGACACAAGGTGTATGGACAAGAGAGCAAGAACACCTAGTAGCAAAAAACGCCTTGCCTTATCATGTTGTGGCTTATGATTTTGGCGTAAAACGTAATATCTTACGGATGTTAGTTGAACGGGGTTGTAAATTGACCATTGTTCCGGGCAAAACCTCTGCGCAGGAGGTATTAGCATTAAATCCTGACGGTATATTCCTATCAAATGGTCCAGGTGATCCGGCACCTTGTACTTATGCCATTGATGCCATTAAACAGTTTTTAGCTACTGACATACCGATATTTGGTATCTGTTTAGGGCATCAACTGTTAGCGTTGGCTTGTGGTGCAAAAACCATAAAAATGAAATTTGGGCATCATGGTGGTAATCATCCGGTTAAGGATCTTGAAAATAATCGAGTCATGATTACCGCCCAAAATCATGGTTTTGCCGTTGATGAAATGAGTTTACCGACTCACTTACGTGTGACGCATAAATCACTGTTCGACGGCTCACTACAAGGTATTCATCATAACCATAAACCCGCTTTTAGCTTTCAAGGTCATCCCGAAGCGAGTCCCGGGCCTCACGATGCCGCCCCACTATTTGATCACTTTATCGAATTAATTAAAATTTATAAGCAGGAGCAATAACATGCCTAAGCGAACAGATATTAATAGCATTCTCATTATTGGCGCTGGCCCAATTGTTATTGGTCAAGCTTGTGAATTTGATTATTCCGGCGCTCAAGCTTGTAAGGCTCTGCGTGAAGAAGGTTATCGGGTTATTTTAGTCAATTCTAACCCTGCAACCATTATGACCGATCCGGAAATGGCGGATGCAACCTATATTGAGCCGATTGATTGGACAACGGTGAGTAAAATTATTGAACAAGAAAGACCTGATGCCATTTTGCCCACCATGGGCGGACAAACAGCGCTCAATTGTGCGTTAGAACTGGATAGAAGAGGCATTTTGAAACAATTTAATGTCGAGATGATCGGCGCCACCGCTGATGCAATTGATAAAGCTGAAGATCGCAAACGTTTTGATCAAGCCATGAAAAAAATTGGTCTTGATACTGCCCGTTCCGGCATTGCTCACTCATTAAAAGAGGCTTATGCCGTACTTGAACAAGTTGGCTTTCCTTGCATTATCCGCCCTTCTTTTACTATGGGAGGAACCGGTGGCGGGATTGCTTATAACACTCAAGAATTTGATGAAATTTGTACCCGAGGACTTGATCTGTCGCCCACCAATGAACTCCTCATTGATGAGTCATTAATTGGTTGGAAAGAGTACGAAATGGAGGTGGTACGAGATAAAAATGATAACTGCATCATCGTCTGTTCGATTGAAAATGTTGACCCTATGGGCATTCATACCGGGGATTCCATTACCGTAGCCCCAGCTCAAACATTAACGGATAAAGAGTATCAAATCATGCGTAACGCATCGATAGCGGTACTTCGTGAAATTGGCGTTGAAACAGGTGGTTCGAATGTACAATTTTCGGTTGATCCTAAAACCGGACGCTTAATTGTGATTGAAATGAATCCAAGGGTATCACGCTCATCAGCATTAGCATCTAAAGCAACCGGTTTTCCAATCGCCAAAATTGCGGCCAAACTTGCGGTTGGCTATACCCTTGATGAGCTATCTAATGATATTACCGGAGGTAAAACGCCAGCGTCATTTGAGCCTTCGATCGACTATGTGGTGACAAAAATACCCCGCTTTAATTTCGAAAAGTTTGCCGGGTGTAATGATCGTCTAACAACCCAAATGAAATCAGTGGGTGAAGTGATGGCTATTGGGCGGACTTTTCAAGAATCATTACAAAAAGCGCTACGAGGGCTTGAAGTCGGTGCCTGTGGTTTTGATCCGAAAATTGACAATTATGATGATGAAAAAAATCTCAGCAAAATACGTTATGAACTGCAAGAAGCGGGCGCTGAACGAATTTGGTATATTGCTGACGCTTTTCGAGCCGGCTTTAGTTTAGATGAAATTTTCACATTAACGAATATCGATCGCTGGTTTTTAGTGCAAATTGAAGAACTTATCAGTCTTGAAAACCAACTAAAATCGCAATCATTAGCTAGCCTTAATTCAGAATCATTATGGCAACTTAAGCGTAAAGGTTTTTCAGATTTACGTATTGCTAAACTGTTGAATGTTGAAGAACAAGACGTTCGTGATCGACGAAACCAATACGATATTCATCCTGTATATAAACGAGTTGATACCTGCGCAGCAGAGTTCTCGACCGATACAGCTTATCTTTACTCAACCTATGAACAAGAGTGCGAAGCTAAACCACAATTCATTCACCCGAAGATTATGATATTAGGTGGTGGACCGAATCGGATTGGGCAAGGTATTGAGTTTGATTACTGTTGTGTACATGCAGCGCTGGCGCTCCGTGAAGATTGTTATGAAACAATTATGGTTAACTGTAATCCGGAAACGGTATCTACCGATTATGATACCTCAGATCGACTCTACTTTGAGCCAGTCACACTGGAAGATGTGCTTGAAATTGCTCACGTCGAAAAACCAAATGGCGTAATCGTACAATACGGCGGGCAAACACCATTAAAATTAGCCAGAGCACTTGAAGTCGCTGGGCTACCGATTATTGGTACTTCGCCAGATGCGATAGATCAAGCTGAAGATCGCAAACGTTTTCAGTCGATTGTCGATAAGTTAAAGTTAAAACAGCCAGTTAATGCAACGGTTACCGATATTGAAGATGCGGTGATTAAAGCCGAACAAATTGGCTATCCATTAGTGGTCAGACCGTCTTATGTGCTTGGTGGTCGAGCAATGGAAATTGTGTATAACGAGCAAGATTTAAGACGTTATTTTAAAACCGCAGTCAGTGAATCGAATAATGCTCCAGTACTACTTGATCACTTTTTAGATGATGCTATTGAAGTTGATATTGATGTCATTGCCGACGGCGAGCAAATCGTAATTGGCGGCATTATGGAGCATATTGAACAAGCGGGTATTCACTCGGGTGATTCTGCTTGTTCATTACCAACGTATACTTTAAGCCCAGAAATTTTAGATCAACTGCGCAAGCAAGCTAAACAATTAGCGTTAGAACTTAATGTAAAAGGTCTTATGAATGGACAATTTGCCGTCAAAGATAACCAAATTTATTTGATTGAAATCAACCCTCGAGCCGCTCGCACCGTACCATTTGTGTCGAAAGCTACCGGTTTGCCATTAGCGAAAATCGCTGCACGAGTTATGACAGGGCAATCACTGGCTAAACAAAATATCACCAAAGAAGTCATACCGCCTTATTACTCAGTGAAAGAGGTGGTATTACCGTTTAATAAATTTAGTGGCGTTGACCCAATTTTGGGGCCTGAAATGCGTTCAACCGGTGAAGTAATGGGAATTGGTAAAACCTTTGCCGAAGCCTTTGCCAAAGCACAACTTGGTAGCTTATCAAATATGAAAAAATCGGGAAAAGCTTTGCTATCTGTTCGTGATCAAGACAAAACTCGCTTGTTAGCGATCGCTAAACGATTAATTGCGCATGGCTTTAGTATTGATGCTACTTTTGGCACCGCTAAGGCATTACAACAAGCAGGCATACCCTGCCAAATCGTCAAAAAAGAGAACGAAGGACGCCCCAATATTCATGACCATATTAAAAATGGCGAATATAGCTATATTCTCAATACCACATCTGGACGGCCTGCTATTGAGGCATCGAAAATCCTACGCCGTAGTGCTATTCAATATAAAGTTCATTACGATACCACGATGAATGCGGCTTATGCCACAACTGCAGCATTAGACTGCGATCCAGCACAATATGTTGTTTCATTGCAAACACTTTATGCATAAATATTGGCTAAAAAGTAAGCCTGTAAAATACATAGCGGCTGACAGATTTGCGCAAAACAAGAACCTTAGTACGATATAAAATATAGTACTAAGGTTGATTTAAAAATTGTGATAATTTGCAGGCTTTTTGCACTTGTATTAACTTTACGCTAAATAAACCTTAATCACTTGCCATTGACTAATGTTGCATCTTATTTATTTGCTATATCCAAATTATAAGTAAATTTTTATTTAAATTGTCGACGATTTAATTAATTGTATTTATTTAGAATTTTGATTAACTATAGCTAAAATATCGGCCTCTGTCAGTTTCTGCGTCGGATTAGCAAAAGCGTAACAAGTTGGTTTTTTGTCAATAAAGACCTCTGATGTAAAATTCAAATTCTTAATATCATTAAAAACCCAGGCAGCAAGATAATAATTTTGTGTGCCGGTTAAATGATAATAAAGGTGAGATCCGCACTGCTGACAAAATGCTCTTTCAGCCCATTGTGATGAAGGATAATGACGTATATTGTCTTGACCTTCTACGGTAAGCTCTCCGTTATACATTAATGACATAAAAGGTCCGGCACTCCACTTCCGACAGGTTTCACAGTGACAGGCACTTAAATGTAAGTTTTTGAAAGGGACAACCAACTTAACTTTGCCACATAAACATGTCCCATGATACTCAGTTGACATAAATACTCCTTTTTGATTGAAATGAATAATTTTTACTCAAACCTAAATCATTATAACTAAAAAACAAGCAAATCTTGTCAAGAAGTTTCAGAAACACCCTACGTTTTAGTAAAAAAACCGTATTTATTTGTTTAAAAATGTTTAAAATTAGCTCGATTAAGCAAAAAGGTATTGCTTTATTATTTTATTACTATAATATAGCCACCTCTTTGACGCGGGGTGGAGCAGCTTGGTAGCTCGTCGGGCTCATAACCCGAAGGTCGTTGGTTCAAATCCAGCCCCCGCAACCAATTCCTCAAAAATCTATTCTAAATTATTCTTAATAATAAACTATTCTGATTTCGGTACAGCCAGTAGCGTTGATACAGCTTCACTAATTCTTCTAGCAATATAGCTATTATTCATGGTGTACAAATGGATACCGTCAACATTTTGTGAAACTAAATCAACAATCTGATCGATAGCATAAGCAATACCGGCGTCACGGAACGCATCAGGGTGATGCTCGTATTTCTCCATCATCTGTTTGAATTTCTTCGGTAGATTTACGCCACACATCGATACCATACGTTCAATTTGGTTTTTGTTCGTTACCGGCATAATCCCTGCTTCAATTGGTACATTAATTCCCATATCACGGGCTTTGTCTAAGAAAGTATAAAAATAGTCATTATCAAAAAATAGCTGTGATATGAGTTGATCTGTTCCTGCACTCACCTTTTCTTTTAAATGTATTAAATCTTGTTTTAGCGTTGATGCTTCAAGATGTCCTTCAGGATAACAGGCCCCAATCACATTAAAATCACCATTTTCTTTAATAAATGAAACCAGCTCGCTGGCATAGCGAAAATCATCTTTAGGTGTAACTGTTGGGCTAATATCCCCTCGCAAAGCAAGCACATTATCGATACCGGCACATTTAAGATCATGAAGAATTTTTTGCATTTCTGCTTTATCGAAATTAATTCCTGGCAAATGAGCAACACTTTCAATGCCATAAGTATGTTTGACAGCGTGGGCGATATCAATTGTCGTTTGACCATTCAAACTACCACCTGCGCCATAAGTAACACTGATAAAATCAGGTTTGAAGTAACCAAGTTCACGCAATGTGCTATAGATTGTCTCTAAAGGTGACGTTTTTTTAGGGGGAAAAACTTCAAAAGAGAACACGGTTTTTTTATTAAAGAGTAAATTTGTTTTCATCTGTATCATCCATTGGTGTGATTACTATTATCCTTACTGACATTTCCGCCGCCAAAATCGGCGGCGGAAATTAAGGTAAAGCAAATTAATTAACGCTGTTAATTAAGTGTTTTTCGAACTTCTAATGTTGCTTGAACTAAATGTTCTAAACTTGCAACAACTTCTTTCTCACCACGAGTTTTTAAACCACAATCCGGATTAATCCAAAGTTTTTGCTTGTCAATTTTTGCCAGTAACTTCTCAATTGTTGCTTTGATTTCAGCAACCGGTGGTACACGTGGTGAATGGATATCATAAACACCCGGTCCAACTTCAGTTTTAAAATTATTGGCTTTAAGCACATCAATCAATTGTAGATTAGAACGTGATGCTTCAAATGAAATCACATCAGCATCCATAGCATCGATATCTTTGATAATGTCAGCAAATTCGCTATAACACATATGTGTATGAATTTGTGTATCAGCTTGTACTTTGCTGTGCACTAATCTAAATGCCGGAATAGCCCAATCCAGATATTCACTATTCCAATCAGCTTTACGTAATGGTAATTTCTCTTTTAACGCCGCTTCATCAATTTGGATGACTTTAATGCCGGCTGCTTCGAGATCTAACACCTCATCACTGATAGCTAAACCAATTTGGAATACTGACTCTTTTTGTGAAATATCTTCACGAGGGAACGACCAGTTAAGGATCGTCACTGGGCCAGTTAACATGCCTTTAACGGGTTTGTCAGTTAGGCTTTGTGCATATTGTGAATATTCAACGGTAATTGGTTTAGAGCGTGAAATATCACCCCATACAATTGGTGGCTTAACACAACGAGTACCATATGATTGCACCCATGCTTTTTCAGTAAAGACAAAACCATTTAAGCTTTCACCAAAATACTCAACCATGTCATTACGTTCAAATTCGCCGTGAACTAACACATCAATACCAATCTGTTCTTGAAGCTTGATGCATTCTGCAATTTTTTGTTTGTTAAACTCGGTATATTCATTTAAACAAATTTCACCTTTCTTGAATTTTGCACGGTTTAAACGTACATCAGGTGTTTGCGGAAATGAACCAATCGTTGTTGTAGGTAATAATGGCAAATTAAAGGCTTTTTTCTGTGCTGCTTCACGTACTGAAAATTCCGGTAGACGAGTAAAATCAGACGCTTTTAAAGCCGAAACTTTTTGACGTACCGCTTGATTTGCTCCTTCACGCTCACGCGTAAATAGGGTTTGATTTGCTTTGTAAGCCGGACTATTTTCAAAATTCGAGTCTTTGACTAATTCACCAAGTTCAGCTAACTCTTGTAGTTTTTCTTGAGCAAAAGCAAAATAAGCTCGTTGTTGAATCGTTAATTTGGTTTCGTTTTGTAATGTATAAGGTACATGCAGTAACGAACACGAAGTATTAATCACAATGTTTGCCGCTTTTTGCTTAATTTTTGCGACTAATTCCAATGTTTTTTTATAATTATTTTTCCAAATATTTTTACCATTTACCACACCAGCAAATAACACTTTATCAGACGGGAAACCATGACTTTCAAGTAATGCTAAGGATTGTTTACCTTCAACAAAATCAAGTCCGATACCGTCAAATGGTAACGCCACTAATTGTTGGTAACAATCACGCACATCGCCAAAGTAAGTTTGTAAAACCACTTTGGTTGTACCTTTAACGGATAAAATTGACTGATAAAGCTCATTGAATAAAGCGATATCTTCATGAGTTAAATCAGTCACTAAAATTGGCTCATCAATTTGTATCCACTGCGCACCAAGTGCAGTATATTTCTGAATAATTTCTTGATAGGCTCTAATAATATCGGCCTTAAAATCAACTAGCTGTTTATTACCTAAATACTGTGCTAATTTGAAAAAGGTTAATGCGCCAATCACAACCGGTTTGGTTTGAATACCTAATGCTTTGGCTTCTTGATATTCGTCAAAAGGTTTGGTACTGGCTAGTTTTATTTGTAGTGAATCTTCAATTTCTGGCACTAAGTAGTGGTAATTAGTGTTAAACCATTTTTTCATTGCCAGCGCTCGCACATCACCTTTTTCACCTTGATAACCACGCGCCATGGCAAAATAACGATCGAGTTCAGGTAAGCCTAAATCTTGATAACGTTTCGGGATAACATTCAGTAAACAGGCCGTATCTAATACTGCATCATAAAATGAAAAGTCATTAGATGAGATTAAAGCAATTTTATGTGATGCTTGTTGTTGTAGATGTTCAGCACGTAGGGCTTTTGCTTCATTTAATAATTCAGCTTGGGTTTTGTTACCTTTAAAATAAGCTTCGGTTGCAAATTTAAGCTCACGAAGTTTACCAACACGAGGATATCCAATAACTGCAGTATTCATTTTCTTTTCCTTATTTAGCATTTAGCACTTTTCTTTAGTGGTTAAAAAGATAGCAAAAAAAAATGTTATTGAATAATTCTAGTTTTTTATCAAAAGATATAGTTTTTAACTATATCAAAAGGTATAAAAAAATCCCTCTGTTTTTCAACAGAAGGATTGAAACAGATGAAAATTAATAAACTAACTACTGGCGCCATTCGCCACGGATTGGTCTTGAAAAATGAGCAAGCACAGCGATCATACAGATTTCGATTGATACGCCCCAATAGATATGCCCTAAAATTTCACTCCAAAGTTCATAACCATTTAGGTTCCATAACCAACCAACGGTGCCTTGCGGATCATAAGCGGGATGACGAAAACCTAATAGCGGAATTAAAAAACCGTGCATCATAACGGTAATGATAATGCCATAAAATGCACCATACCATAATCGAATATTATTCCAAAAGTAGGCAATAAATACATAAACGAAGGCAAAGGCAAAACTAAATAACCAGTGATAAAGTGTTACTGCGCCCGAAACGATTGCCGTTTGGTAAACATAATCAAGTGAATGAGAATTAATGCCTAACCAACCAAGCCATGCATCAATGTGTGCCGCAGGTGGTGAAATTTCCCCAGGAACACGAGGAGGCATATTAACTTCAGAACCCCATTTAACCAGTGCGCTAATGAATCCACCAATCAGAGTAGTCCAAACAATAATTTGACGATTTATTTTATTTCCAAACATTTAAAAATACCTTTATAGTTTAAAAGTTTGTAAATTATATCCGTAAGAAATTTTAGAATAAAGAACAATAAGCCGAATTAATCGAGTACAAAAGTTATTGTTATAATTGGTAAAAATTATTTATTAAGTGCCTTTTTTTAGCATAGCTTAAAAGTGCGAATAAGTTTTCCATGGATTTAGGTTATGAATGTAGAAATTGTACAATCTCCTGCATTAGCCGTCATTGAACATTATTATTCCCCTTTATTAGAGAATAACACTCTAAAAAATTTATTAAATAGCGACAAGAAAACAATTTTTTAGATAGTCAAAAGTATCAAAGTTATGGTATTCATTATACCAATCCCAACACGACGCCTCTCAGTGGGCATCATGTCGATTTTGCAATATCGATAAATTGCACAATTCCCTCAAATGATTACGGAATCATCAATAAAAAAATACCACAACTTCGTTGTGCCAAGGCAAGGGATATTGGCTCTAGAGAAAATAATCAAGCCATTATTTACTTACTTGAAACATGGCTTCCACAAAGTTGCGAGCGGATAGAGAACTTTCCTCCAATTTTCCATTATGTAAATGTCGGTTTAAACATTCAACCACAAGAGATGATCACTGATGTTTATTTGCCATTAGCGTAAATTAATTATTATCTTTTTAAAAATTAATGCTTATAAAAATAATTAACTGTATTTATTTACAGTGTTTTTGCTGTTATACTGCCAATATGGTAACCAACCTTATGTATTAATTTATTATGATAACGCAATTGACTATTAATAATTTTGCTATCGTCGATCAGTTGTTAGTTGATTTTACAACAGGGATGACCGCAATTACGGGTGAAACAGGCGCAGGTAAATCGATTGCGATCGATGCATTAGGGCTTTGTTTAGGAAATCGTTCTGATGCTTCAGCTATTCGTAATGGGGCTGATCGGGTTGATATTTCAGCCAGTTTTGTTCTTGATGATACTCCAGCAGCATACTCCTGGTTAACCGAAAATCAACTTGATGAAGGTAATGAATGTATTTTAAGAAGAGTTATCAATCAAGATGGGCGTTCGAAAGCATTTATTAATGGGCGTGCTGTTCCTATCTCACAATTAAAAGATTTAGGACAAATGTTAATACAAATTCATGGCCAACATGAACATCAGCGTTTATTACGAAGTGATTATCAACAAATTTTACTTAATCATTATATGAATGAGCCGACACTATTGTCGAATATGCAACAAGCTTATAAACAATGGAAATCTGCAAGCCAAGCTTATCAACAATATCTTTCTTCCAAACAAGAGCGTGATGCTCATGTTCAGTTATTACAATATCAATTAAAAGAGTTAAATGAATTTTCACCAATTGAAGGTGAATATCAACAAATCGATGAAGAATATAAAAAATTATCCAATAGCGAACAGCTAATTAATCTTAGCCAACAATCTATCATGCTATTAGATGAAGCAGATGAATATAATGTCAGCAACATGCTTAATAGTGTTAAACAAAGTATTCATGAGTTGGTCGCATTAGATCCTTCACTGAATGATGTTTTAGCTATGTTAGAAGATGCCGCTATTCAAATTAAAGAAGCTAGCTATGAATTACGCCATTATAGTGAGAGCTTAGAGCTCGATCCTGCAAGAGTGATGCAACTTGAACAACGCTTGTCTAAACAAATTGCTTTAGCGCGAAAACATCATGTTTCTCCTGAAGCATTACCTGAGTTACATCAAAATTTACTTAATGAATTTAAGCAGATTAATCAACAAGATGAACAAGGTGAACAGTTAAAAGAAGAGATCAAAAAGTATCAACAAATTGCGATAGAACTGGCTGCAAAATTGCATCAAAAACGATTAACAGTGAGTAAAACGTTGGCTAAAAAAGTAATGGCTATTATGCACGATTTATCTATGCCAAACGGTCAATTCAGTATAGATGTTATATTTGATGAAAATCGATTAAGTGAAGATGGCGCAGACCAAGTTTCTTTTTTAGTGAGTACTAATGCTGGGCAAGTGGTGCAGCCATTAGCCAAAGTTGCATCTGGTGGTGAATTGTCTCGTATCGCACTAGCCATACAGGTTTTGACTGCGCAAAAAATGGATACCCCAGCGTTGATTTTTGATGAAATTGATGTCGGTATTAGTGGACCAACAGCAGCTAAGGTTGGGCAACTGTTAAGGCAACTTGGTGAGTCAACACAAGTCATTACGGTAACGCATTTACCACAGGTAGCAGGTCAAGCTAATCAGCACTATTTTGTCAGTAAGCAAACGAATGGTAAACAAACATCGACAGATATGCAAAGATTAGATGAAAATGGACGTTTAAATGAACTAGCTCGGTTGTTAGGTGGGGATAAAATTACAGATGCAACGCTTGCCAATGCGAAAGAGTTACTTATTATCTAATTTAATTATGGTAATATATCGCCTTTAATTGGGATCGGAGAATAACGAGATCATGAGTCTATCTGGTAAACATATTTTATTAGGGATAACTGGTGGCATTGCTGCTTACAAATGCCCTGATCTTGTCCGCCATCTAAAAAAAGCAGGTGCGCAGGTACATGTGGTATTAACTGAGTCAGCGAACCATTTTGTCACGCCAATGACATTGCAAGCATTGTCTGGTAATACGGTATCAAGTGATTTATTTGACCCTTCTGCTGAACTATCGATGAGTCATATTGAATTAGCTAAATGGGCTGATTTGGTATTAATCGCTCCCGCTACGGCGAATATCATTGCGAAAATGGCAAATGGTATTGCTGATGATCTTTTATCAACAGTGTGTCTTGCAACACCAGCTAAAATTGCCCTAGCGCCAGCTATGAACCAACAGATGTATAAAGCTGCTGCAACTCAACAGAACTTAGCGACATTAGCTTCGCGAAATACCTTAATTTGGGGGCCTGATGATGGTTTTCAAGCTTGTGGTGATTTTGGTCCAGGGCGAATGATTGAACCTGCAACTATTGTTAAGCATGTTGAGAAGTATTTTTCAGCAACGTCAACACTTGCTGGAACCGAGATTACCATTACTGCAGGCCCAACCATTGAAGAGCTTGATCCGGTACGCTATATCAGTAATTACAGTTCAGGTAAAATGGGTTATGCTATTGCTCAGGCAGCGGCTGAAATTGGAGCAACAGTAAACTTAATCAGTGGTCCAGTTAATTTAGCAACACCAAATAATGTGAATCGCATTAATGTAAAAAGTGCTAATGAGATGTATGATGTGGCATTAAAGTTTGCTAAAAAATCATCAATTTTTATTTCTTGTGCGGCTGTTGCTGATTATAGAGCTGAAACTATTGCCACGAAAAAAATTAAAAAAACCGATGATAGTAATGAACTTGTTATTAAATTAGTTAAAAATCCTGATATTGTTGCCAACATTGCTTCATTAAAGAAAGGACGTCCGTTTGTTGTAGGCTTTGCCGCTGAAACCAATAACATAAAGGCTTATGCCCTTAAAAAATTAACCACTAAGAACTTAGATTTGATTTGTGCTAATGATGTGTCTGACAAGAAAATAGGCTTTAATTCTGATCAAAACGCATTAACCCTTTATTGGCAAAATGGTGAACAAACGTTACCATTAAGCAATAAGCAAGAATTAGCAAAAGAATTACTTCAAGCAGTTATAACACGATATAAAGCGAGTCATGATGAAAAGAAAAATTGATATAAAAGTATTAGATAAACGTTTAGGTAACGAGTTTCCACTGCCAACTTACGCAACTGAAGGTTCCGCAGGTATTGATTTAAGAGCAATGTTTGATAAAACAACCGAAATCAAAGCAGGCGAAACAATCTTAACCCCAACCGGATTATCAATGCATATTGCTGACACTAGTTTAGCTGCATTAGTATTACCTCGTTCAGGCCTTGGTTCAAAAAATGGTATTGTCCTTGGTAATTTAGTCGGTTTAATTGATTCCGATTATCAAGGACAGTTGTTTGTTCCCCTTTGGAACCGAAGTCAAAACCCATTTGTTATTGAGCCAGGTGATCGTATTGCTCAATTAATTATTGTGCCAGTCGTGCAAGCAGAATTTAATATTGTTGATGATTTTATCGAATCAGCGCGTGGCGAAGGTGGATTTGGGCATTCAGGTAAGAAATAATCGTGAGTAGCAAAAATAAAAATCGTAAAGAAGATATACTTCAAGCATTAGCAACAATGCTTGAATCCAATGAGGGAACACAACGAATAACTACTGCTAAATTAGCTGCAACTGTTGGTGTTTCTGAAGCGGCATTGTATAGGCATTTTCCAAGTAAAACTAAAATGTTTGAAAGTTTGATCGTTTATATTGAAGACATTTTGCTTTCTCGCATCAATGTGATTTTGCAAGATGAACCAAAAACATTTACGCGGCTTCAACTTATTTTGGCTTTAATCCTTGGTTTTTCTGAAAAGAATCCTGGGTTGACTCGGATTATGACTGGCCATGCGTTAATGTTTGAGCAAGACCAATTGCAAGAACGAATCAGTCAATTATTTGAACGTATCGAAACGCAGATAAAGCAAGTTATACGAGAAAGAAAAATCCGTGAAGGTGTGGCCTTTACCACTGATGAACGTATTTTATCTAGTCAGTTACTTGCTTTTTGCGAAGGAATGATGGCTCGTTATTCCCGTTCTGGTTTTAAATATCTACCAACAACAAACTTTGAAACCCGTTGGGCTTTATTAGCAAAACAGTTAGTTTAAACCAATTTAATCGCAATTATTCAATTAACTATTTCTGTTATTTTTACAGAGGATAATTTCATGAGTTTTGAAAATATAGTAAACCAGATTTGGTTGTTTATTGAGAAATATGATGGCGTAGTAATCAGTTATATTGCTCATTTTTGTTTTGCCATTCTTATTTTTTTAATTGGTCGAACAATTGCTAAATTTGTTGCTCGTCAATTAAGAAGAATTTTAACTAATCGCCATGTCGATCCGACTGTAGTTAAATTTGTTAGTTCTTTATCTTATTATGCCATTATTGTTATGACGCTAGTTGCCGTGTTAGGTCAACTTGGTGTGCAAACCGCATCAATTGTTGCGGTAATTGGTGCCGCCGGCTTAGCCGTAGGTTTAGCTCTGCAAGGTTCGTTGTCTAATTTTGCAGCTGGTGTCATTTTAATTATCTTTCGCCCATTTAGAGTTGGTGAAACAGTCATTATTAATAATCAGCAAGGTGTTATTGATTCGATTCAAATTTTTTCAACAACTATTGTCACGCCAACGAATGAAATGGTCGTCATTCCAAATGGACAAGTGGTTAGTGCAAATATTATTAACTATACTCGTTTGCCAGAAAGACGTTTAGATATAGTTGTTAATGTGGGATATGATTCTGATATTCAGAAAGTTTATAAAGTATTAAGAGAAGCTGTAAATAAAACTGATAATATTTTAACGAGTAAAGAACCGATTATACGTTTGGATTTGCTGGATGCTTCATCCATGAATTTTAATGTTTTAGTCTGGACGTTAAATGCTAATTATGGACCAGTAAAAGCTGTATTACTTGAGAATATTAAAAATGGGCTAACTGAAAATGGCATTAATATTCCTTACCCAACTATGGATGTAAATCTTAGTTCTCCGTCGTAATTTTCAACTACATTATGTATTCCGTTGTCATTGAACAACGGAATCATTTTTCAAAAATTAGATATCTTGATCCATGTTTAAAGCTGGTTTATCACAATCAGGACAACCAACAATTTTAGCAGGAACACCAGCTACTGTTGTATGTTCAGGAACAGGCTCTAAAACGACTGAACCAGCTCCAATTTTTGCTCCTTTACCTATTTCTATATTTCCTAAAATCGTTGAGTGCGCACCAATCATTACTCCTTCACGAATTTTAGGATGACGATCGCCATTTTCTTTTCCGGTTCCACCTAATGTCACTGATTGTAAAATAGAAACATCATTTTCAATAACTACGGTTTCACCAATGACTATCCCTGTTGCATGGTCAAACATAACACCACAGCCAATTTTAGCTGCTGGATGGATATCAACGCCAAATACAATAGCAATTTGACTCTGTAAAAAAGTTGCTAGTGATTTACGGTTTTGTTTCCAAAGCCAGTGTGCAATTCGATAAGCTTGTAGTGAAAGAAAACCTTTATAATAAAGTAGCGGTGTGGAATAGTAATTGGTTGCTGGATCTCGAATGTAAACAGCAAGTATATCGGTAATCGCGGCATTGATTATGTTGTTATCTGCTTGATAAGCTTGTCTAGCAATTTCTCGAATCTCAATTGCCGGTACAACTTGGGTTGCAAGCTTGTTAGCTAAAATATAACTTAATGCACTACCTAAATTTTCATGATTAAGTAAAGTTGCATGGAAATAGCTTGCTAACATTGGCTCACTTTCAACGAGCTTTGATGCTTCTTCTCGGATTGTCTGCCATAACATGTCCGGTTTAACCACTTTTTTGCTTGTATTCACACCAAGTACCTATATAGATTTAAACGTCAGTCTCAACAATTTATATTGTTTCGCAAACTAAGAATAGAAGCAAGCTTTCTCTATAGATATTATAAAATGGGAACAAATTGTTCCCATTTTTATAACATTTAAGAATGATGGTTATTTTTCTGTTTTTTGTTTATTGTCACTTAAAGTAAATGTTGCAATAAATAAAATGACAAATACTATTGCTGCTAGTACATAGAAAGTAGTTGAATATCCTGTTTTATCAAATAACTTACCTACAATCCATGACAATACAATAACACCTACATTTGATGAGATGTTAAATCCAACTAAGTATAGTGTGGATGATAGTCTCGCATCAAAGTTGGCTACAGCGTATTTAAATACGGCTAGAATAAATAGTGGTGTTTCAATTGCGTGGAAAAGTTTAACTAATGAAATTAGATAAACATTATCTAACGTTGCAGATAATGAGATTCGGCATACCATTACCAACGCTGCTGCTAGTAAAGCTTTTTTTGCACCAATTTTATTAATAAAATAGGGTACTAAAATCATACAAGCTGCTTCTAAAAAAACTTGGAAAGAATTTAAATATCCATAAACTTGATAGCCACTTTCTGGTTTATCAAAAAAGCTGGTATAGAAATTTGGGAATAGTTGCTGATCATATATGGTATAAAAGCTATTAGTACCGATTATAAAAAAGACAAATAACCAAAACTTTTTCATACCAAATAGTGAAAAAATTTCACTCATGGTAGGGATAGATGGTTTTTCCATGACGGCTTGTGTTTTACCGTTTGCCAAAGACTCTTGTTTAGGTTTGAAAACTAAATTGATGGTGAAATAGATAGCTGCAACGCCAGATGCCATCCAGAAGTTAATGTGAGGGTTAATGCCAAATAAAATACCAGCAACAAAAGTTGCAGCAGCATAACCAAATGATCCCCAGAATCTTGCTGGGCCAAATTCAAAACCAAATAGACGACTAATTCGCTCGATAAAAGAGTCAATCAAAGCACATCCAGAAATAAAACCAGCACTTAAGACTGGGGCACCAATACAGACACCCAAAATAAAATCATTTCGAAGTAAAGGCTCATAGATATAAATTAAAAACGGGCCAATAAGTAACATGATAATACTTTGGAAGGTAATTACCGCTTTACCTATCTGCAATTTATCTTGGATAATGCCATAAAAAATCATAAAAAACATGGCTGCAGCAGAGTTAGCAGAATAAACAACCCCTAATTGTTCACCAGATAAACCAATTTGGCTTTTGAGCCAAATGGCATAAAAAGACCACCAAAGTGACCATGCTGCATAAAAGGTAACAAGATAGCCTGACGAGAACCAATAATTTCTATTTTGTATTATATCTATATTCATTTTCATTCTCTTTTTATGTTGAAGTTTAACGTTAACATGTTAATGTTAACATTATTGTCATAATTGGAATAAAATAGAAACAACCAATTATCATAAATGTTACTTTCCTCACACTTTTTATCATTTTTATTTGTGGTATCATCATACAAAGCTAAAATTTATTATTATTTTTAATGTGAGCAAAAGGATTCAACTATGGCTTCACTCAAGGATGTTGCTAGATTGGCATCAGTTTCATTGATGACGGTTTCTCGAGCAATCAATAATCCTGACAAACTCAATAAAGAAACATATAAAAAAGTGAAGAAAGCTATTGAGGAGCTTAATTATGTGCCGGATTTATCTGCACGAAAGATTCGAGGAGATAATTCTGGCCCTTATGCTATTGGTGTGCTGGCATTAGAAACGGCGACAACGCCATTCTCAGTTGAATTACTTCAAGCAATAGAAAAAACAGCTCAACAACATGGTTGGAATACGTTTATTGTTAATTTATTTGATGATAAAGATGCTGATCATGCGATTAATACTCTTTTATCTTATCGACCTAATGGTATTATTTATACAACAATGGGGTTAAGAAAAGTTCAACTGCCAGATAAATTGCTTGGTAAAAATGTGGTATTAGCAAACTGCATTAGTGATTCTGAGCTGCTTGCTTGTTACATCCCTGATGATTATTCTGGTCAATATCAAGCGATGCAGAATGTAATAAATAAGGGATATAAAAAACCATTATGTATCTATTTATCAGAAAATACTTTAGCGGGTAAAATTAGGCGTAAAGCTGCTGAGCAAGCATGGTTAGATGCTGGCAACGATTTAAACGATATCAAGAGTTATCATACTTTAATGTCACCTGCAAACCTTTCCCTAGAATATATGATGACGATAGAAATTTTGGCAAAACATTGTGTTAAAAAACCAGATTTTGATGTATTAATTTGTGGTAACGATAGAATTGCTTTTGTTGCTTATCAATTTTTACTTGGTAAAGGATTTCATATTCCCAACGATGTTGCGGTTCTTGGTTATGACAATATGGTTGGTACTGGTGAACTTTTTTATCCTTCACTGACTACTGTACAATTACCACATTATGAAATAGGTCAAAAAGCAGCTCTGCATATAATCAATAGTGAAAGTAAAAAAACTATCACTCACATACCATCACCATATTTAGAACGAGAATCTTTATAACAAAAAAACCACCTTAGTTGGTGGTTTTTTTATAAATTATTCATAAATTGATTTTAATTGCCAGCTATCTAATTTGGTAATTTTTGCTTGTCCATTTTCGGCAAATAAGTTAATTAACCTTTTTGCTGGTAATTTAGGATAAATACGGCTTGAGAGGCTATATAAATCTTTATTTATGAAAACTTCGACTGATGATGCATCAACAAAAATATGTAATGTTAGTTTTTTGGTTTTTGGTAATGGCACACTTCGATAACCTTTTAAGTCAATTCCAGAAAGACTTCGGTCTAGAATGATGCGGTTAGCTTGCCGATCAATGTACAATAAGGTTGCTTGCTTACCATCTGGTGTCGCAGCAAGTTGTAATCCAAAACGTTCAGCATTACTATTGACTAAATCAATTTCAACATTAATTTCACAACTAATTGATTCAATTTTGGTATTTTTTAATTCACTATTTAATTCAATATTAGTTAATGATTGTGGTTTTTCGCGAAGTGCCACAAGTTCTTTAATTGGTCGATTACGAACTCTATTTTGTCGATCTAGGATTAATTCGCGTGGTAAAGTAAATGCTCCCATCCATTTATCATGTTTACTTGGCATTTTTGATTCCCACATATCCATCCAACCAAACATAATACGACGACCATCTGCTGCGAGGAATGATTGTGGCGCATAAAAATCGTGACCAAAGTCCATCTCTTGGAATGATTTGATTATTGAAAATGGCTTACCTGGCTGCCAATCTCCAACGATATAGCCAGATTGGAATCGATTTCGATATTGATAACCTTTTGCTTGCATACCTTGTGGTGAGAACATTAATATCCATTTATCTCCTAATGGGAAAAAGTCTGGACATTCAAGCATATAAACATTCGGATCGATATCACTGATAAGAACTTGTTCAAACTTCCAATCTTTTAAATCAGTTGAACGATAAAGTAACACTTGACCAACATCATTGGTTTCTCGCTGACCAACTACCATCCACCATTTACCATTTTGTTTAAACACTTTAGGATCACGAAAATGCATAATCCCTTCTTTTGGTGTAAGTACAGTTCCATGTTTTTTAAAATTAATACCATCTTTACTTGTGGCAAGACATTGAGTTTCTCGGATATGTTCATCATTACCTTGACCATTTAACCATATATGGCCTGTGTAAATTAAGCTCAATTCGCCATTATTATCTACAGCTGAACCTGAAAAACACCCACTCTTGTCATAATCATGATCTGGCGCAATTGCAATTGGTAATCTTCGCCATGTAATAAGATCATCACTTACTGCATGTCCCCAGTGCATTGGTCCCCAATTCTCATTATAAGGATGGTGTTGATAGAAAGCATGATATTGTCCTTTATAATAGACTAAGCCATTTGGATCATTCATCCAACCAGCTTGAGGTGATAAATGGAAATGAGGATAATATTGCTTATTCATTTCTTTTTCTAATTTTTTTATAGCTTGGTTAGCTTTATCAATTGCATTTTTCATAACATTCCCTTCTTTTATCATGAGTTAGGTTAATACGATTACATACTACATTAATTTTTTTGTTAACGTTAACTTATAGTGAAATAAACGTTAAAATATGTGATGATAGTCACATATTTTTAACGTTAACAATGATTTTTTTTATAAATGATTTAGTTTATAGTTAATATTGATTATCAACACATCAGCTAATCAATGCTTAATGAATTAATTTGAGTATGCTGAGATAGTAATGACACAAAAATTTAACCTATTAATAATATGAGTGACAAAATGAATAATACAAAAGTATGGTCTCTTGGTGATGCTGTTATTGATTTATTACCATTTGGTGAAATGAACTACCGAGCCTGTGCTGGAGGTGCTCCTGCAAATGTAGCTATTGGTATTGCTAAGTTAGGACTGCCCTCTGGTTTTATTGGTAGAGTTGGTAATGATCCATTTGGTCACTTCATGGAAAAGACTTTTTGTGAGCATCATGTTGATTGCCAAAGTCTTGAAAAGGATGAGGAGCATAGAACAAGCACCGTTGTTGTTGATTTAGGTGAAAATGGTGAACGAAGTTTTACCTTTCTTGTTTCACCTTCGGCAGATCAATTTTTATCTGAACAAGCACTTCCTGATTTTAATCGAGATATTCTTCATTTTTGTTCTCTAGCATTAGTTGGAACAACTTGTCGACAAACGCTCAAACAAGCTATTGAGAAACTTAGTGATAAAAATGGTTTAATTAGTTTTGATATCAATTTACGTGAACAAATGTGGCAAGATAAAAATGAAATGCGCACAATTATCACTCAATTCTGTCATGATGCTGACATTCTTAAACTGTCTGATGAAGAGTTGTTTTGGTTAACAGAGAGCCAAGATTGGCATGTAGCACTCGATAAATTGCAACAACATTATAATGCACCACTTAAATTAGTCACCAAAGGTAAAGATGGTAGTATTGTGTTGTGGCAAGGCAAAACTTTTACTTTTGACTCGTTCCATGTCAATAGTATTGATACAACCGGAGCTGGAGACGCATTTGTTGCAGGATTACTTAGTAGTATTGCTTCATCAGGAATGCCGGAAGATAAATTAATGTTAGAAAGCATGATGACCATTGCTAGTGCATGTGGAGCGTTAGCTACCACCAAAAAAGGTGCATTAACAGCATTACCAGACAGTAGCTTTTTACAATCATTTATTAGTGATAATCCTGCGTTAATAGCAAAACAGATGGGATAGTAAAATGACTGAAAAGGAGAAAATGTTAACAGGTTTACTTTATAATCCTTGTATTAATGAGCTTGAAAAAGAGCGAATTTATGCACAAGATCTCTGCTTTCAGTTAAACCAACTATCACCTTCAGCAGTGGATAAACGGCAACAACTTTTTAGAAAGCTATTAGGTAAAACACCGAAGCAATTTACAATTATGCCCGGTTTTCAATGTGATTATGGCTACAATATTGAAATTGGAGAGAATTTTTTTGCTAATTTTAACTGCATCATGCTTGATGCGGCCAAAATTACATTCGGAGATAATGTCCTTGTCGCACCCAATTGCGGTTTTTATACCTCAGGTCACCCACTTGATAGCCAAATACGCAACAGTGGGCTTGAGTTTGCCAAACCGATTACGATCGGTAATAACGTTTGGATTGGTGGTAACGTAATTGTACTACCCAATGTGACTATCGGCGATAATACGGTTATTGCAGCAGGCAGTATTGTAGATCGAGATATCCCTTCAAATGTCGTTGCCATGGGTACACCATGCCGAGTGTATAAAACACTTTAATGCCATTTAAACTATCTGTTTGCTGCATTGTGCTCTAGCCCATGCATCAATAGTGAACACATCATCAATAGTGGCAGGTTCCGGAAAATTAAGTTGATCTAACGTGGTTGCAACTTGTTTGGCAATATCCATAAAACCAATTTTTTGCTGTAAAAATGCTTCAACTGCCACTTCGTTGGCAGCGTTAAGCGCTGTTGTTGCCGCTTGCCCTTCACCACAAGCTTCAATGGCTAATTTTAAGCATGGATAGCGAATAAAATCGGGTTGATTGAAGGTTAATGATGAGATTTGAGTAAAATCTAAAGCAGGTACACCGGATGAAATACGTAATGGATAAGACATTGAATAAGCAATTGGCGTACACATATCTGGCACGCCTAATTCTGCAATAATACTGCCATCTAGATAACGAACCATCGAGTGAATAATCGATTGAGGATGTACAATAATCTCCATTTGCTCAGAACTAGCATTAAACAACCAACGAGCTTCAATATATTCCAAGCCTTTATTCATCATCGTTGCCGAATCAACAGAAATCTTTTTACCCATTGACCAGTTAGGATGTAAAGTCGCTTGCGCAGGCGTGACTGAAGTTAATTGATTTAACGGTATCTCCCGAAAAGGCCCGCCAGATCCGGTTAACACAATTTTGGCGATACCATGATCAGTCAGATTAGCAAATCCAAGATCATGTTGCACTGCGGTAGGTAAACTTTGAAAGATCGCATTATGTTCACTATCGACCGGCAGTAGCTCGGCGCCATATTGTTTCACCGCTTGCATAAATAAATTCCCACAAGTGACTAATGACTCTTTATTAGCTAGTAAAATGCGTTTACCTTTTTTAATTGCAGCAAGAGTCGGCCTTAATCCCGCAGCACCAACAATTGCAGCCATAACTTGGTTAACTTCGGGAAGCTGTGCTAAATCACACATAGCTTGCTCACCACTCAGTACTTCTATATTCAATTTTAGGTTAGCTAAATTTGCTTTAAGCTGCTGCGCTGCTTGTTTGCTCGCCATAGCAACATAGTTTGGTTTAAACTCCTGACACTGCTCTGTCATTTTTGCAACATTAGTGCCACCTACTAGCACATAAGCTTTGTATAAAGTTAGATTTTGCCGAATGACGGCTAATGTGCTACAGCCGATTGATCCTGTTGAACCTAAAATTGCGATATTTTTCATAATTAATAAATTAAACCAATGTTATTTTCTTCAAAGTAAGCGACGTAGTCTAAATCCGGCGCTCTATCGGTCATCACCAAATTAAACTGATCAAGGTTACAAATAAAAGCCGGTTTAACTTGATTAAACTTAGTATGATCGGCAATTAAAATATTTTGATTAGATTTTTTCATCGCCTGATGCTTCATATTCAGTTCATCAAAATGGTAACAAGTTGCACCTTGAGTGAGATCAATACCTGCTGCCGAAATAAAAGCTTTATTTGGACAGATAAAATCGAGCGGATTATGGGAACTAATGCCGGTAAAAATTGCATTATTAAGCTGATACTGCCCACCGCATAAAATGATTTTACATTTTGGTTTGTTTTGTAACGCTAGAAAGGCATTGAGTGAATAGCAGATTGCAGTAAAGGCAATATCATCACTAATTTCATCAATGATAAATTGCATGGTTGTACCGCAATCAAAAAAAATAGTATCGTTCTCGTCAACAAATTGGCTAACTAGTTTGCCAATATAACGCTTTTCATCTACATGTTTATCTTTTTGATCTGAAACAAAATATTGCGATATGGTATGGCGTGCTTGGTTAACAATATAACCGCCTAAAACAGCTAAACATGATGATTGATTGCTAAGATCTCGACGAATTGTCATTTCAGAAACAGCAAGCATTTGCGCTGCTTGCTTTAAATGAATTTTATCGGTAGTTTTTAATTGCTCAATAAGTGCATTAACTCTTTTTTGCGGTTGCGTTTCCATTGCCATTCCATAAATAGCAATAAGCTACTATACAGTAGCTTATAAAAGGATGAATTAATAGCCGCTAGATGATGCTTTATCGCCTGATACAATTGCAATACCAGCACTAGCGCCTAACCGTGTTGCACCAGCTTGAACCATTTTTTCAGCAGTTTGACGATCTCTAATGCCACCTGATGCTTTAACACCCATTTTATCACCGACTGTTTCGCGCATCAATTTAACATCTTCAACTGTTGCCCCTGATAAGCTAAAACCAGTTGAAGTTTTAACAAAAGCAACGCCAATTTCTTTACAAATTGTACAAACTGTAACGATTTCTTCTTTAGTTAATAAGCAAGTTTCTAAAATAACTTTTAACGGCACTGAACCACAAGCATTAAATACTGCTTGAATATCTTCTTTAACCGCCGTTAAATCATTGCTTTTTAGCCAGCCGACATTGATAACCATATCGATCTCTTCTGCACCAGCTTTGACTGCCATTTCAGTCTCAAATGCTTTAGCAGAAGTCAGCATAGCACCTAAAGGAAAGCCAACGACTGAACAAACCTTTACATCGCTACCTTTAAGCAAGCTAGCGACTAAAGGCACATAGCCTGAATTAACACATACAGAATAGAAATGATACTGCTTTGCTTCTTCACAAAGTTTACGTATTTGATCTTCTGTGGCATTCATCGCCAGTAAAGTATGATCAATATACTTTGCATAATCCATAATGATGTCCTTTAATTTTTGTTAGTAATGTCTAGTAAATAATAGTCTTTAGTAAATGATGTTAGAAAAATAACATATATAGCCCTATAATGTTATTTCCATAACATTATATACTTAAATTTTGATAATTAAAAACTAAACTATTTACTAAACTTAGACAATTGAATCAAATTGAAGTGATTCGTATGAAAAAGTTAAGCAATGCACAATTTAACATTACCGATTAATTGAAGATATGATGCGTGATTCACTAAATCAGATTGGAAACCATGATTTGACAAACTTGATTATTTTTAGTGGCAAATAATGGGCTAATACAAACAGAATGTTTACCCTTTAATTGTGCACAAGCGCATTATTTGTATTGAGCAATTTTAGATAAACTCAGTTAGACGTTATATCGCTTTAATAGAAGGGTAACTGTTTATTGAGTGATTTTTTATTTTTGATCTATACACTAATCAATACAACGGATAAAACGAATATTTTGTATTTTTTAGCGGTAATGCAATGATTGATAGGTAAAAAATCAAAAAACCTAGTTTTATCAACTAGGCTTTTTAAGCAAGAGATTAAAATTCCATCAACTCTTTTTCTTTATCTGCAAGAACTGCATCTAATTTTTTGATAGCTGCATCTGTTGCTTTTTGAATTAAATCTTGTGATTTACGTTCATCATCTTCTGAGATTTCTTTATCTTTTAACAAAGCTTTAATTTGATCGTTAGCATCACGACGAATATTACGAATTGACACACGACCTTGTTCTGCTTCATTACGGACTATTTTAGTTAAATCACGACGACGTTCTTCAGTTAACGGTGGCAGAGGTACTCGAATAACTGTCCCTGCTGAAGCAGGATTAAGTCCTAAATCAGAGGTTAAAACCGCCTTTTCAATCATTGGTGTTAATGATTTATCAAATACTGTAATAGCTAGAGTTCTTGCATCTTCAGCGACAACGTTAGCTAGCTGACGTAGTGGTGTAGGACTACCGTAGTATTCAACCATAATACCGTCTAATAAGCTTGGTGAAGCACGTCCAGTTCTGACTTTAGAAATATGATTTTGAAACGCTTCAATACTTTTTTCCATGCGCGTTTGCGCTTCTTTTTGAATCTCATTTAGCATAATAAAAACCTTTTTAAATAATTAAGACTAACAGCTCACTGTAGTCTGATTATTGATTAATGTTCCCTCTTGCTCGCCTAAAATGACACGACGTAATGCACCAGGTTTATTCATATTAAAAACACAAATTGGTAGATTATGATCTCGTGCTAATGTAAATGCGGCTAAATCCATGACTTTTAATTCATCGTCCAACACTTTCTCATAGTTAAGTGTTTTATATAGTGTAGCATTGGGATTTTTTACTGGATCGGCAGAATAAACACCATCAACTTTGGTTGCTTTTAAAACGACATCTGCTTCAATTTCAATACCACGTAAACAAGCCGCAGAGTCAGTTGTGAAAAATGGGTTGCCTGTTCCTGCAGAAAGAATAACGACTTTGCCATGTTTAAGCAAGCTAATTGCTTCAGTCCAGCGATAATCGTCGCAAACTCCGTTTAATGGGATTGCCGACATCAAACGTGCATTAACTTCAATTCGGTGCAAAGCATCACGCATGGCAAGGCCATTCATAACTGTTGCTAGCATCCCCATATGGTCACCAACAACACGGTTCATACCCGCTTTAGCAAGTCCTGCACCACGAAATAGGTTACCACCTCCGATAACAACAGCAACCTGAACTTCCATGTCGATAAGTTCTTTAATTTCTTGTGCCATACGATCAAGAACGGTTGGATCAATACCAAAACCTTCATCACCTTGTAATGCTTCACCACTGAGTTTAAGAAGGATACGTTTATAGAAAGGGGTTACCATATGAAATCTCACTATATTTTATTACTTAAAAATCTAGAATAACTAGCTGGCAATCATTTTAAAATATTTTGCAGATAAACAAAACCGCCATTACGGCGGTTTCGATAAAAACAATTAAGATTGTTTTGATATCGCAGCAACCTCGGCTGCAAAGTCAACTTCGACTTTTTCGATACCTTCACCCACTTCGAAGCGGATAAATGTTGCAATTGTTGCTTTTTTCTCAGCAAGTAAATCACCAACTGTTTTACTTGGATCCATTACAAATGGTTGACCAGTAAGTGATACTTCACCAGTGAATTTACGCATACGGCCTTCAACCATTTTTTCTGCGATTTCACGAGGTTTACCTGATTGCATTGCAATATCGATTTGAATATTACGTTCATGTTCAACCACATCAGCAGGTACATCACTTGGGTCAACATATTCTGGTTTGCTTGCAGCGATGTGCATTGCAATATGTTTCACTAATTCTTCATCACAGCCACTGTTTGCTGCAACTAATACACCGATACGTGCACCATGTTGGTAACTACCAACAACATCACCAGTGATCTCTTGAACACGACGAATACCGATATTTTCACCAATTTTAGCAACTAAAGCGGTACGCTCTTCTTCAAATTTTGCTTGTAAAGCAGCAAGATCAGTAATGTGATCATTTAATGCCGCAGTTGCTACTTTTTCACTAAATGCGATAAAACCTGCATCTTTAGCAACAAAGTCAGTTTCACAGTTGATTTCTAGAATAACACCTGATTTTTTATCAGAAGAGATTTTAGAAATAATCACACCTTCAGCTGCAACACGACCAGCTTTTTTAGCTGCTTTTGCTTGACCTGATTTACGCATGTTATCGATAGCAAGATCGATATCACCATTTGCTTCAACTAATGCTTTCTTACATTCCATCATACCTGCGCCAGTTCTTTCACGCAGTTCTTTTACCATAGAAGCGGTAACTTCAGCCATTTTTAAATCCTCTATTTAACCATTTTGATGATTTTCATTAGAATGGGTCGATGATATTATCGACCCTGAAAATATTTGAGTTTATTACTCTGCTGCTGGAGCTTCTTCAACAAAGCTTTCTTCAGATACTGGAGATTGATTTTGTTCACGACCAGAACGAACTGCTTCAGCAACCGCATTTGCATATAATTGAATTGCACGGATCGCATCATCATTACCAGGAACGATGTAATCAATACCATCGGGATCTGAATTAGTATCAACAACAGCAATGACTGGAATACCTAAATTGTTAGCTTCTTTGATTGCGATATGTTCATGGTCTGCACCAATTACAAAAATCACATCGGGTAAGCCACCCATATTTTTAATTCCACCCAAGCTATTTTCTAATTT
Source organism: Gilliamella sp. wkB195 (assembly GCF_001690445.1). Lineage (NCBI taxonomy): Bacteria > Pseudomonadati > Pseudomonadota > Gammaproteobacteria > Orbales > Orbaceae > Gilliamella > Gilliamella sp. wkB195. The sequence continues at coordinate 7,286 of NZ_LZGP01000019.1, read as the reverse complement.
AGCCATTTCACGAGCACGCATAAGCGCTTCTTTTTTGGTTAATTTATCAAATGTACCATCATTAGCTTGTGTTTCTAAATCTTTAAGACGTTTGATTGATTGACGTACTGTTTTCCAGTTAGTCAACATACCACCTAACCAGCGGTGATTAACGTAGTATTGTCCACAGCTTTCAGCTGCTTGTTTAATTGCTTCACTTGCAGCACGTTTTGTGCCAACAAATAAAATTTTACCTTTACGCGCAGCAATCTTGTTTAATTCAGCTAATGCTTCATTGAACATAGGTACTGTTTTTTCAAGATTGATGATGTGTACTTTGTTGCGTGCACCAAAAATAAATGGTTTCATTTTTGGGTTCCAATAACGAGTTTGGTGTCCAAAGTGTACACCTGCTTGTAACATATCGCGCATTGATACTGTAGTCATGATTTCCTCATTTTGACGTTGGGGTTATGCCTCCACATATCCGCTTTATCCGACCTTAATACACAAAGTAAAAGGCACCCCGGAAAAGAGTAATGATATGTGTGTGTTATAACGTTAATTAAGTTTTAAAATTTGTGCTTTATTTCACAAATATTTTTGAAAAATGAATGTGAAAAGTAGCGCGCGTTTTATACCATATTTTAGTGAGATTTGCTAGTTTTTTCTTATAGAAAAAGAATAATGTAGATTTTTGAGAAAAAAATCATGCTAGTGCAGAATAAAAGATTCATAAAATCGATAACCGTGCTGAGAGGTTTTAAAGATTATCAATAAGGCATTTGTTGTTCTTATTGATGAATTAGATATATCGTTAGCACCTGTAGAGGAAATAATAAATAAACTTCAAAAAAATGATTTATCACCTAATATAAAATATGTATCAAGTATGGACGATTCAAATGTTGCTGCGCAGAATTTTAATGCTTTACATGTGGTAAATTTTTATACAGTTTCCCTTCGTAAAGCTTTTCTATTCCCCAATATGATTGAAAAATTTTAATCATCTATTTCGTTAAAAGCTATAAGTAATAAATAAGCTATAATTGTCTATCAAGATAAAACAAGCATTGTTGAGTAAATTATATATAAGGGATTTTGTCTATTAAAGGATACTCGAAAAGTATTAGACGAACGTGGATTTTTTATTTTTGTGTGAGTTGATTTATATGGTAAAACCATTAAATAATTTTTTGTTATTAAATGGTTTTAACAAAGGTTTAACTAAAGATATTTTTTCATTAATCTATATAAAATAAGTTAAATATTGGTTAATGCAATTACGCTTTTTTAACAAAACAAGCTTTCAGCATTACTTTCATTCCATCAACCTTACAATCAATTTCGTGATCGCCGTCTACAAGACGAATGCCTTTAGCTTTGGCACCTTTTTTAAGTACAGTGGATGAACCTTTTAATTTAAGATCCTTAATTAAAATAATATCATCACCGTCAGCAAGTAAATTACCATTACTGTCTTTTACTTGTCGTTCGTCTTCTGATGAGGCTGTTTGATTCGGATCCCACTCATGAGCACACTCAGGGCAAACGTAAAAGGTGCCATCGTGATAGGTGTGTTCAGATTGGCAAACTGGGCAATTAGGAATAGTTTCCATGGGTTATGATTAATCCTAGTTAAATAAAATGGTGTTCACTATAGCAAAAAAATGCTATGAAGTCATGATATTCCCAGTCAACTTGCTTGCCTATTGCTGAGTAATTAGGGATTTTATCGTTTTAGGTTTTGGCAGATAAAAAAATAGGGTTATGGCATTAACCATAACACCTAAAATTTTAAAGGACTATTGTTGGAAATAAACATGTATTTCAATTAACTTGTTGATTAAGCTTTAGTGCTACAAACTGCAATATAATTAAGTTGGTCATGATGATGTTTAAACGTTTTAAACATTTTCAAAAATTGTGCGCGATTTTGTTTGCGCAAGGCGTTGCGAATGATTTTTAGTGTGCCAAACAGACCTTCGTCGTATAACATCCCTGTTGGCGACATCAATGTCATTGCATTATGCTCGGATTTAATATCAACAAATCCGGCATCGTTAAATAATTGATACCATGATTCAATGCTGGTTGGTTGAGCATTAACATTGATTGCATGACGAATATGCTTGATAATTTGCTCAGACTGTTTTGGGTTAACTAGCATAATATCATGGGTAAGTAATTTCCCACCTGGCTTTAATACACGATAATACTCTTTTAATAGATGATTTTTGGCTTTATCGGCATACATGGTAAGCATCGCCTCATTAATCACTATATCAAAGCTGTTATCCGCAAACGGCAGTTTTGATGCATCAGCTTGCTGGATGTGGATTAAGTGGTCTAATTTGTTTTTTCTAATATTTTCCTCTGCTTTTGCTAAAGCCAACTTATCCATATCAATGCCAGTAATATTGCAGCCAAAACGCTTAGCAATCTCCATAGAGGTTGTGCCCATATTGCAAGCAATCTCAAGTACCTGCATTTGTGGCGTAAAGAGTGCTTGCTTAAATAACCACTCGGTGGCTTTTTTACCTCCCGGGCGTAATCGGGTTTTCCCTAATTTAGCAAGGAATTTATGCCCGGCTTCTTTATTGCTGTTCATATTTGTTCCTTAATTGTGGTTTAAAGTTATTTCTCTTAGCATGACTAATAACATTTTAGCCGCTTGTGGCGCTTCAACAGCATGAGGAATATTGGCTGGCATTCTGACAATAGTGCCAGGTTTTGCTGTAACGGGTTGTCCATCAATCGTTAATGTCAATTCGCCTTCGATCACCATAACAATTGCGTCAAAAGGAGCGCTATGCTCAGATAAGCCTTGTCCTTTATCGAAAGCAAATAACGTTAAATTACCGCCTGTTGTTTTAGCTAAAACACGGCTTGCGATGCCTTGTTCAGTTGGGGTAATTAATGAACTCAGTTCAAGTGCTTGAGCGGGGGTAATCGTGTTGTTTGACATTGTATACTCCTATCGAAAGTCGAACCTTGTACTATAAATTTAGGTAATTTTTTAAATAAACCATTATATTTCAGGTGGTTATTAAAAAAGTTAAGTATTGAAATAAGAATTATTATCAACTATATTAAATTTATTTTAAAAGTATCATTAGGTAAAACCTATGACATTTGTCAAAAATAGACCCACCGAACAACAAATTTTTGATTGGTTAAGCCAAGTTAAATTATTTAATGGATTAACCCAAGACGCTTTGTTGCCAATCATTGAAACTGCACAGTATATGGAACTCGATATCGGTGATATGTTTGGGCATGAAGGAATGCCTTTATCGGGATGTGCGCTGATGATTAGGGGGCAGGTTGAAGTATATCGAAATACTTATCTCGGTGAGGAAAAAGTTTTTGGTATATTCTCAAGTTACCAATTAGTCGCCATTGCCGCAATTTTTATGCCACATAACCGTTTTCCAATGACGATTCGAGCTAAAACAGACTGTTCTTTACTCTTGATTGAAAAGAGCAGTTTACTCAAAGTTTGTCATAATCACCCAATTATTATGCAGCGCTTATTGGTTAATTTTAGTGCTAAATTATATGAACAGATTAATAATATTGATTGGTTAACTTCAAGCTCAGCAGAGCAAAGATTAGCGGCTTATTTTTTATCGTTATGTACTAACCAAACCAATACCTATCAATTTATATTACCAATATCACGCAGCCAGTTGGCTACTAAGTTAGGTATGCGTTATGAGACATTAAGCCGTCTTATCTCTAGTTGGCGAAAAGATCAGGTCATCAAAGTTGAGAATCACTCTATTAAAGTATTAAAGCCAGCCTATTTGAAGGGGTTAACGCTACCTTCCGAGCGTTCATTTTAATTGTTTTCTCATCTGACAACCTAGTTTTGCTGTCAGATGATAATATGTAGCGATTAAAAGTGATAAACAATCCCACCATTAAGATTAAAGCCCATTGCACTAAATAACGTCATGTCATTTTTTGATGCGACTACGTGATTAGCAACTGATGCACTTGCATAACGTTTGTTGGTTAGATTATCGGCAATTATGTAACCTGACCAGCCTTTAGGGTTTTGATAATTTATCTTAAATCCAAAAACAGCATATTGATCACGGTACTGAATATGCATATTGTTAGCGTGATCAACTGGCGTGTTAGTCGGTGACCAGTGTAAATTAGGGCCAAACGTCCAGTTATCTATTTTATAGAGTAACTGTGCATTGATAATATTTCTTGGAATGCCTGCAATATAGTGATGATTATATTGCCCGCCCTGAAAACGAAAATCGCTATAAGTCCAAGATAAACGATATTCGATATCCCCCCTGTTTAAGACGGAAGGTAACAAGCCTTTTATACCCGCTTCAATGCCTTGATGACGGGTTTTACTGCTATAATTGGATATGCCTACGGTATTGCCAATGGCATCATAAGTAGAAATATATTCATCTTTAATAATGCTACGATATAAAGCTACATCCCAATTTAGATTCTCAATAATTTTACCGCTGCCACCAATTTCAGCAGTGATACCTTTTTGGCGATCGAGCTTATTTAGCTGTGCTTTTCTTCCATTGCTGGTAATAATTTCACGAAATGATGCCGGCTCATTACTGTTACTTAAATTGCCATAGAAGCGGTTATCACTTGTCAGCGTCCAAATTAGCCCAATTTTGGGTGACCAAAATGTCCATGACTGATTGAGCTTATTATTACTATGGCGAGTATCGACATTCCGTTTGGCGTGCGTGACTTTGGTATCTAGGTTCAACTGCCAAGCGTCATTAATATTCCAAGAAGTGCCGATTGCACCATTGATGTTTTCTGCAACGGCTGTATAGTTACCAAGCAGACGTTTAAACATTGGTGTATTACGTCGATTCATCAATAATTTGCGAACCAAATTGGTTTTATCCCAAGCAAGGGCACTATGAAATGTAAGGTCGTTAAATTTGGATTGATAAGCCACTTCAGTACCGGTAGTGCGACTATTACTTAATGTATAATCGGTGGGTGTAATAAAATTATCATGAGTTCGCTGGTGCCAGACACCGAGTTCGACAGATTGATCACCAAAAGTCCAATTAGTCCGATTAGCTATACGGGCTTGTTCTGTATGGCGATGCGGGTCGGTGAGTGTGATAATGTGTTCAATTGCCCTAGGGGCGTGTTTTGATTTACTTTGCGAAAATGGCCCGGGAATATCAAAGCGTACATCTGTCCAGCTTAGCCATGTGCGGTTTTCAACATTATCGGAAGTAAAGCCAAAATTCGCTCGAGCAGTTTTACGCTGTGAGGTTGAATGATGACGGTAACCGTCGAAATGGTCATAAGATAAACTCAATCGCCCGTCAATACCATATGACTCGCTACTATTGCCTATAGCAATTTGAGTGGCTTGTCGACCAAATGCTCCATATTCATAGCGAGCAGTACCATTATCGTCCTTTCCTGTGAACGAGATAAAATTCAGCTCTCCTCCTAAACTATTACTTTGTGGATGACTATTGTTGGCACCACGATATACAGAAATCAATCGGGTATCTCGCATATCGAGCGTACTGATATGGAAATCGCCGTCAGCATCATTAATAGGCAAACCGTCTTGCAATAGTAAAACACCCCGTGAAAGAGGCGTACTTTGAACGCCAGAACCGCGAATATTCAATCGTGGTTGATCTATCCCACCAAAAAAGTTCTGAATAATGATACCGGGTTGATAATCCAATGCATCTTGTAGTGTCGATAGCCTGTTTTCTTGATCGGGAACAACAAGATTCGTTGCGCTAGCAGTTTGATTTAATTTGGTCTGTTCCTGCTGGTAACTGGGTGACAAAGCACTATGTTTAGATAATTCATTATTTGGCGTGACTAATATCACATCAGGCCTATTTTCTGCCAATGAGTAATGATTCAATACCACGGTTGAACAAAGTGAAGTCAGTATTGTTTGTTGAGCGATTTTCTTGAACTTACGCATAATATCTTCTTTCCCTAAAATAAATGATAATGATTATTATTTGCGAAATAATGATATTATCCTATGACATTTATCAAAATCGGGTAAAAAGAGAGTTAATTTAAAATTCTATTATTGCCAACCTTAATAATTAACTGAAAGAAAAACAAATAACGCTTTGATGCTGTTTAGCAAAGGAATGATGAGCTTTTTATTTTTATAAATTTAACTCAATGACTGACTATATCAATTGTGATGAATATTTTTTGTTTAACTGTGGCATAAAGCTAGCAATTGCTGATTTTTGGGATGTAAAAGTATTGGCAGCGGCCAGTGGAGAAGCTGAGATTGCATTTTGCAATGGTGTTACTTTGAATTTGGCAAATGATAGCCATTCACCTAATTAAAAAGGTTTTAATTTAAATTACATGTTAAACAGCTGTATTAACGATATAGAAAATAAAAAAGACGCAAATATATGCGCCTTTTTTGCTGAAATAAAGAGCATTAAGATGCTCTTTATAGTTAGCTATAATTATTTGATAACTTTAGCAACAACACCAGCACCAACAGTACGACCACCTTCACGGATAGCAAAACGTAAGCCGTCTGCCATTGCGATTGGGTGAATTAATGATACTGTCATTTTGATGTTATCACCTGGCATTACCATTTCTACGCCTTCTGGTAATTCAATAGTACCAGTTACGTCAGTTGTACGGAAGTAGAACTGTGGACGGTAGCCTTTGAAGAATGGAGTATGACGACCACCTTCATCTTTGCTTAGGATATATACTTCTGATTCAAAATCTGTATGTGGTGTGATTGAACCTGGTTTTGCTAATACTTGACCACGTTCGATTTCTTCACGTTTTGTACCACGTAGTAATACACCTACGTTCTCACCAGCACGACCTTCGTCTAGTAATTTACGGAACATTTCAACGCCAGTACAAGTTGTTTTTGTTGTTGGTTTGATACCAACGATTTCAACTTCTTCACCAACTTTGATTACACCACGTTCTACACGACCTGTTACCACTGTACCACGTCCTGAAATTGAGAACACGTCTTCAATTGGAAGTAGGAATGGTTTATCGATATCACGCTCTGGTTCCGGAATGTAGCTGTCTAAAGCTTCAGCTAATTCAACAATTTTTTCTTCCCATGCTGCATCGCCTTCTAACGCTTTTAACGCTGAACCACGAATTACTGGAGTGTCATCACCTGGGAAATCGTATTGAGATAGAAGTTCACGTACTTCCATTTCAACTAATTCTAATAATTCTTCATCATCAACCATATCGCATTTATTTAAGAATACGATGATGTAAGGAACACCTACTTGACGACCTAA
>NZ_LZGP01000018.1:0-75913 GCF_001690445.1 Gilliamella sp. wkB195 | reverse complement strand
GGGGGGGGGGGTGGGGGTGATAAAAAATAGTATTAGGTGATTAAAAGCAAGCTAAGAGTCAACGTCGTTTAGCCATAAAAAAAGCGATTTTGCAGCTTAACGACGTTTGAATTACCCGCCTAGGCGAGTTTATTTTTTAGGTATTTTATCTCAAAAAAAGTTGAGGAGCGGGGTTTTGGGGGGGTAAATTTCACTTAAAAATTATTAAATGAGCCAAATCACTAAATTTCTAATTCAAAGCCCTAAGATAAAATTTTCGAGGATCAATCGCTCTAATTTTAAAGATTTGTAATTGCGATATATTTAATTAAAACAATAGTTAACCAATTATAATTTAGATTCTATTTAGATCCTATTTACAAAAGTTAACGCAATTAAGTGAAAAAAAGTGTTGCATCGTGTTTTTCCAATCACTATACTTTTTACACGGTTTTAGCTAATAGGCTAAAATTTGACAGAAAAGTATAAAATTGTAAATAAATCAAAAAATTACTTGACAGGACAGTCTAAAATGCATTATAATTTTCAACAGCCAACAGCCAACAGCCAACCTGCCAAACCTATCTTTTAAATTCGTTTAAGTCCAACTTCCATCTTAAATTTTTCGCTAACGCTTATTTTTCCACGCAATCAACTGAAATTCTGCGAATTTTCGCGCGATCCTTTTTCAGATCCTGTTTTCGATCCTTTTCCAAATTACCCCGGCAGATTGTTTTTTTTGTGGCTCTTTTTCTTCCTTTTTCAGGTCACACATTGACATCACAGACAACTAGGAATGCGATACAGGGTAGTGCGCCGTATTTGACTTTCGATGGTGGTCGTACTCGTGCGGTTAATACTAACGATCTGCTTGGGATTACTTTATCAGATGGTACTAAGTACACGCCTTCTACCAATTCTTCATCTACAACTCCAATCTCCTTGCCGGTTGCGGGTCAGAGTTTTGCTGATATTAGCATGTTGGTCCCAACTAATACCAATTCAGTCGAATTAAGTACGCTAATTGGTCCGCCTAATAATTTTTGGGGAGATGATGATGGTGATGCTAACGTTACTGCTATTGGTACGTTAAGTTTATCTATCGTCGATAAAAATAACCAAGCGGTATCACGTAATACTGTACCAGAAGTTTGTAAAGCACCTTATAAGGTTACGTTATCCAGTACTAACGGCACATTAACGACTAGTTACGGTGTTCCTAATCGTAGCAATTTCAGTGCAAATAGTGTTATTTATTACGTTAATCCTAAGTCTGCACCAGTGGTTTGTTTTGCTAGACCAAATTTACAACTCGGTTCAGGTGGTTATGCTGGTCCAGCTTCTGTATGGAATCCAGTGGGTGGTTTTATTCCTCAGACATCTTATGGTTCAAATTTTCCGACAACTGGTTCTAATGGTTTGTACTTTGATTTAGATATAGGTGGTAATAATCAGGCTTTGTCTTGGTCATCTGTTTCTCAGGGAGGGATCACTGTTAATATGAGCAATTCTACAGCTACACGCGTACATGTTACCTTAACTGGTCCTGCTGCGACCTTATCCCAACATAGTTCTAGTAATCCTGGTTCTATACCTAAACCAACTTTACCTCAGATATTCGAATTAGTCGGTCGTGACAGTCGTGGTAATGATGTCCTTAAATATGGTTTTATATTAAAGAAGTGGTTCGTCAACCGTGGTTCTATGCGGGACGATTATTCTAATACTTTATCTTGGTGTAATCGTATAGGTTATCGAATGTCTCGCGTAAGAGATTTAACTAATGCAGTTCGTGGTGGGTGGGGGTGGCCTATCTCTGGTGCTACTCCTAACTCACCTGGAAATTGGTATCAGCGTCGTATTGGTGCTGGTTTTTTTACTGAGTGGGGTGGCATAAGTAGTTACTCTGGCTCTGGCTTTGTTGGTTACTACAATTATTGGACTAGTGACCCTAATGGTAGTGACCAGTTTGTAGTGAAAACTGGCGACGGTAACATATTTCCTTTCGGCAACGGTAGCAACGGTCTTTGTGCCTATCCTTAGTTCTTATTCCTTCGTCCTTAATCCTTAGGCCGGTGGCGAAGGTGGTTAAAAAATAGTATTAAGTCATGAAAAGTAAGTTAAGAGTCAACGTCGTTTAGCCATAAAAAAGCGATTTTGTGGCTTAGCGACACTCGTATCACCCGCCTCGGCGGGTTTATTTTTGAGGTTTTTTATCGCAAAAAAAGTTGAGGAGCGGGGTTTTTTGATTTTTTTGGCTAAAAAATATTTATCTTTAAATAGCGGTTCCTTTTTTGGGGACAAAAAAATCTTTTATATCGACTTGTTCATGTTCTAGCAACCACACTTTTTTATCAATTCCACCTGCATAACCTGTTAAGTTGCCATTTGTGCCTACTACGCGGTGGCAAGGAATAATGATGGAAAGGGGGTTGTGGCCGACGGCACCGCCGACTGCTTGGCTGGACATGTTGGCGCTGATTTGTTTAGCAATATCACCATAGGTAATCACCTTACCATAAGAAATTTGTACCAATATATCCCACACTTTATGCCTAAATTCGCTACCTTGTGGTGCTAGAGCCAGTTTTGTGATAGCCGGTTTTTTGCCGGCAAAGTAGTCATCCAACCATTTTTTGGTTTGATTAAATATGGCTAAATTTGGCGCCTCTTCTTTTTGGGCGCTTAGCATTTGGCCAAAATATTTTTGTCCTTCAATCCAAACACCCACTAATTTATTGTGCTGACTTGCTAGGGTGATTTGCCCCAGTGGTGATGAATAATGACTGGTGTGATACATATAAAATCCTTTTTGACCGATTATATTATTATAGCAAGTTCTTATATTGAAAATAGAGATATTACTTTTTTTATTTATGATGGTAAACGGGTTGTTAATAACTATAATATTTGCACTTATTTAAAAATAAAATAATTTTGGAATGAATGATGAATACTAAACCAGCCAATTCAATGTCGAACGTAGCGTTAGCTAGTTTTATCGGCACTGCAATTGAATTTTATGATTTTTATATTTACGCCACCGCTGCTGCGCTAGTGATTGGGCCGGTATTTTTTCCTGATAGTTCGCCATCGGCTCAAGCGTTGCAATCATTTGCAACGTTCGGTATAGCTTTTGTTGCAAGGCCTATTGGGGCGATTTTGTTTGGTCATTTTGGTGATCGCATTGGTCGAAAGTCCACCCTAGTTGTATCGCTTATTTTGATGGGCGTTGCTACGGCGTTAATTGGTTTGTTACCTGGGTATAGTGTGATTGGCTTTTGGGCGCCATTTTTGTTGTGTATTTTACGTTTGGCACAAGGCTTAGGTCTTGGTGGTGAGTGGGGTGGTGCAGCATTATTGGCAACGGAAAACGCGCCAAAAAATAAACGCGCTCTGTTTGGGATGTTTCCTCAGTTAGGCCCTTCGATTGGGTTTTTATTATCTAATGGGGTATTTTTATGTGTTACGCTTTCGCTGAGTAATGAGCAGTTTTTAGATTGGGGTTGGCGTATTCCTTTTGTTCTTAGTGCGGTTCTTGTGGTTATTGGTTTGTATGTCCGATTAAAATTAGTTGAAAGCCCCATTTTCACTCAAGCTTTAGCCAATAAAAAACAAGTTAAAATGCCAGTAATGAATATGTTTGTTCACCATTGGAAAGCGTTGACGTTAGGCTCCTTTTCAATGGTAGGTTGTTATACGCTTTTTTATATAACCACAGCCTTTTTATTGCAATATGGCACTAAATACTTGGGCATTGAAAAAGGTCATTTTTTAGGATTTTTGTGTGTAGCGATTGTATTTATGGCGATCGCTACCCCGATTTCTGCCCGACTTAGCGATAAATACGGGCGTAAGCCGGTGTTAATTGTTGGCTTAATGCTTGTTGCGCTATCTGGTCTGTTGATGACTCAATTTATGGCTAGTGGTAGTGAATTATTGGTGATGACCTATTTATGCTTATCACTATTTTTGATGGGGATTATTTTTGCGCCTATGGGGGCATTTTTACCCGAGATTTTTCCGACTAATATTCGTTATACCGGGTCGTCAGCAGCGTATAGTATTGGTGGGATTTTAGGGGCATCAATTGCGCCAATTATTGCTAATTATTTAGTGGCACATGGTAGTTTGACGTGGGTAGGCTATTATGTGGCGGTGGCGTCAATCATTAGTATCATCGCAACATGGTTGATTAAAGAGACATTAAATAGTGATTTTTCTGAGTAAAAAGTTAAAAGGCTCACTTCGGTGAGCCTTTTTTATCGGTTATTTTACTGCTTTTCCTTTTTCGACATAGCTCATGTCACCTAATGATTCAACAATGAATTTGCCATCATCAGTGTAACGAATTTTAGTGACGCTTGCGTTACCTAGTCCACTTGTGATTGGTTTATCTAACATTTCTTCAACCATAGCCATAATTGCCATGCCATGAGAAACAACAAGAACATTACCGCCACCTTGTTCTTGGGCTGATTTTGCAATTGCTCTTAATGATGCTTGCATACGTGTTTTAACGGCATTGTAGTCTTCTGCTTCGCCTGATTTTTCAACGGCTTTGATCGCATCCATCATTTTTTTAAGGGTGACTTTACCTTTAGCTAAATCAGCCATTAATGCTTTGTCAGACTCATAACCTAGGTGCTGTGCTGCGGGGTTCCACATGTTGGGATCAAGATCGCCTTCAAAATCACCAAAACACGTTTCTCGTAATCCTTCCATTTCGTTAATGCTTAATTTTGTATCACCTTTAGATTCAAGAACAATGCGCGCAGTTTGTCTTGCTCGGCCTGAATCGCTTGAATAGACCGAAATAAAGTCGATACCTTTTAAGCCACGACCAAGTTGCTGTGCCACTTCAATTCCCGGTTTTGTTAGTGGCGTGTCTGACCATCCTTGAGCACGATGGACGTTGTTGAACATGGTTTTACCATGACGGGTAAAATAGATATTCACTTCGGCAGCAAATGATTGTGCAATTGATGCGGTAAGGATAGCGGTTAATCCAATAAGTTTAATGAGTTTTTTCATAGTTTCGTCCTTTTCTATAATAAGTTGAATCGATAATCAATAACGGTTTCGGCTGACAGTGTTGGTGAACGTTGAGCTTTGCCGTCTCTTAATTTTGGCGTAATGTCTTTACTGCTTAAGGTTTTATAAGACCAACCATAACCAAATTTTGACAAAATAGATAGATTTTTAAATGTGCCACTTGTTGGTTTAAAGATGTTAAACACGTTGATTTCGCCATTTTTTAAGGTTTCATGTTTGTAGTTAAATTCACCGTAGTTGAGATATAAACCTGTGGTATTGTCTTTAAAGAAGTCGTAAGTCAATATGCTTGAAAATACCAGTTCACCATCACGCATATAGTCGGCTGCAGCTGCTGCCATACCGTTAAAACGTCCACGATTGTTTTTACCAATATGACGGCCATAGTAACCGATAGCACCTTTGCGGTTAGCATCAGTATAGGCGATACCGAATTTAGCACTCCAGTCGGCTTCTTTCCATTCAATGTCAGTTGCGTAATGCCATGCTGAATCATCAAAATCACGGACATTAGCTTTCATTTTGTCATGGTTTTTAAGTGCGGTACTACCGTAAATTTGTGAACCAAGAATAAGTTTATCCATCGGTTTATAAGAGAACTCGATTGCATGACGTTTGATGTAGTCTTTAGCAACGCCATAGGAGTAATCAAGTTTTACTATTTTGTCATTATACGCAATACCGGCCGTTTTGATATTATCAATGACGTGTTTTCTATCTAAGCTATAAAAATGCACTTTTTTCGATGATTCACGCGGGAAGGCGCTGTCGATGTAAGCAAGTTGTAGCGCTAAGTTTGAGTATTTTAATACGCCACTGTATCCCAAATAACTATAACGAGTTAAATGTTGTGATGAACTCATTACCCCCGTATCTTTTAAGCTATGCCATCCGACTTTACCATTAAAGTTGATATTTTTATCACCGAGTTTGACTTTGGCATAACGTTGAGTAAATTTGTTAAAACCATGCGCATTGTGTTTGTTTGGTTTTTTGCCTGAGTTATAGAGTAGGTTACGAGTTGCAAAGTAGTCACTAGCACCAAGTTTTATAACGTTATCATAGGTGAAATCAAAACCTAGGGTATCGAATAAATAACCCGATTTATAATTGAGCGTAAATGCTTGACCCCATGCACTATGGACTTCTTTAGGTTGGGATGCGTTTTCTTTTAAATACTTCCAATGGTTACGTGTTGAAAATTCAAATTTAGTATCTTTGAAAAAGGCATTATTCAAAAAGCCATTTTCACTATTGATTGAATTTGAATCAGCGGCAATAGCTGAAAAACACATGATGTTAAGTAATGCTAAGGAGACGTACTTTATTTTCATTATTATTTCCTATTTTTATAAATTTTTTTTCCAAAAAAAAACCTAAACACAACCCAAGCTATCAAGCTTGAGTCATATTTAGGTTTTGCCTGCAAAAGCAGTAACAATCCTATTCGACTAAATTTTACTAATTGTTTCTAATTTTGACGATTTTCACCGATATTTAATGATGATTTACCCTCATTAACATAGTCCATACTGCCAATTTCAACTACCTTATATTTACCATTTTGGTAAACAATTTTGACGACAGTTGCATTCGCTAATGGTCTGTTTTTAATAGGATTATCAGTTAAGTCATAAATCATTGCTTGAATCGACATGCCTGATGAGATCACCAATATATTTTTTTGATGCTTAGCCAGTGCGGTCTCTACAATAGTGTGGAGTGCGTTTTGAGTGCGCTCTTTAACTTGGGTAAAGTTTTCCGCTTCATGCTTAGGATCACTTTTGGCAATCGCTTCGGTTAACGTTGTTACTGGGATCTGCCCTTGTACATAACTTTTATAAAAGGCATCAACCGACTTGTAACCCAGTGATTTCATAGCTGCGGATACCATTTTCGCATTAGTACCGCCTTCAAATCCGCCGTAAAAAACTTCGCGTAGGCCTTTTAACTCTTGTATTTTGTAATGTTTTACCCCTTTTTGAGCTAACAACACTTGCATGGTTTCGCGTTGACGACCTGAATCGCTGGTGTAATAAGCATCAAATCTGATGTATTTCTTTTTAAAGCCTTCACCTAAATAACGCGCCGTTTCTATTCCTTTGTCGGTTAAGGGTGAATCGGCCCAGCCTTGTACTAGATCATAGGTATTGAATAACGTTTTACCATGCCTTGCAAAATAGATGGTAACCACATCATCACGATTAGCATTAAACCTACTGCTTGGTTGATTACTACATCCAGTCGAGAGTGCGGTCAACAACAGTAAACTGGTGGTGATTGTGGTTTTAATTATTTTATTTATCATCTTTATCCTCGTAATCTGCTCAGTACATTTGCAGGTAATGCCGAGCAGACATTACCAGCATGATCATTATTTTAAAGTTGCACCTTTGGATGAAATCACAGACTGATACCAATAAAAGCTTTTCTTTTTATAGCGTTTTAATGAGCCTGAGCAATCTTGGTTTAGATCAACATAGATAAAACCATAACGTTTGGTGACTTCTGCTTTTGATGCACTAATGAGGTCAATTGGTCCCCAACTGGTGTATCCCATTACTTCAACGCCGTCGTTAATAGCTTCGCGAATTTGCACTAAGTGATCATTCATATAGTTTATACGATAATCATCATTAACCGTGCCATCTGCTTCAAGTTTGTCTTTGGCGCCTAAACCATTTTCAACAATAAACAGTGGTTTTTGAAAACGCTCATAAAGTAGGTTTAATAAGTAACGAATACCAACCGGATCAATCTGCCAGCCCCATTCAGATGCTTTAAGGTGAGGATTTGGGACCATATCAAGAATATTACCTTTTTGACGGAGTGAATCGTCCGCTGTGCCACAACAACTCATATAGTAACTAAATGAGATAAAGTCGATGGTTTCTTTTAAATCTTCACGATCTTGATCGGTAATGGTTAGCTCAATATTGTTCTCTTTAAAGTAACGATTCATATACGTTGGGTAGTAACCACGAGCCTGAACATCCCCAAAGAATAACCAACCATGATTTTCTACATGTGTCGCCCATACATCTTCTGGTTTTGGCGTAAGCGGGTAGGCGATAGCGCCAAGTAACATATTACCGATTTTGGCATCAGGAATGATTTGATGACACAATTTTACCACACGGCCACTGGCAACTAATTGATGATGAATCGCTTGATAGATTTCGGCTTTAGTACTGTTACGATCTAAACCAACGCCAGTAAAAGGTTCGTGGAGTGACATATTGATTTCATTGAAAGTTAACCAATATTTCACTTTATTTTTATAGCGTTCAAATACTGTTTTGGCATAACGAGTAAAAAATTCGATGACTTTACGATTTCCCCATCCACCATATTGTGTGACAAGGTAGTAGGGCATTTCATAATGCGATAAGGTGACAAGTGGCGTAATGTTGTGTTTTAACATTTCGTCAAATAGTTTGTCATAAAACGCCAGGCCTTTTTCATTTGGTTGCTCTTCATCACCATTTGGAAAGATTCGGGTCCAAGCGATAGATGTTCTTAAACAGGTGAATCCCATCTCAGCAAACAGGGCAACATCTTCTGGATAGCGATGATAAAAGTCGATTGCCCGATCTTTAATACTGGTAATATCGACTTTATTGCGATCGACAATATCACCAAATAGACCATTAGGCGTGCAGTCAGATGTTGATAGCCCTTTGCCATCTTCACGATATGCACCTTCAACTTGATTGGCAGCAATAGCGCCACCCCATAAAAAATCACTAGGAAATGTATTTGCCATGTTTTACTCCTTTTTTGCACTTAACGCTAATAGCGCGTCACCTTGTTGAACGTCATCTTGTTTGAATATGCATTGCACATCGATATAGTCATCACTATTGGTAATAATAATTGGTGTGGTGACTTCAAAGCCGGCTTGTTTAATCGCTTCGATATCAAAGCTAACAAGTCTATCACCTTTTTTCACCTTTTGGCCGGCTTCAACATGCGCTTCAAAATGTTCCCCATCTAATTTAACCGTATCGATACCGATGTGAATAAGGATTTCTGCCCCTGATTGAGTTTGAAATCCGATAGCGTGTTTAGTTCTAAATAGCGAAACAACTTCACCATCTTCAGGCGCGACAGTTTCGCCAATGGTTGGAATAATTGCGGCACCTTTACCCATCAATCCGCTGGCAAAAGTTGGATCATTGACTTGATTTAAATTAATGAGTTTGCCAGTCATTGGACTTGAGATAGTATCGATCTGCGTTTGACTGTTTATTGGCGATTGTTCTGCATTATCCGCTTTTTTATCTTTAGGAATACCAAATAGATAAGTTACCACCAATGCAATCATAAATGAGACTATCGAACCGATTATGGCAGCAAAGAATTTATCATCCAAACCATCACTTGGAATCATTTGTAAAAATGCAAAGATACTGGTGAAGCTAAATGAGAAGATAACCGATTTGAAATAACCAATAATCGCACCGCCAGCCATGGCTGAGAGACAACCGATCACAAATGGGCGTTTTAATGGTAAGTTAACGCCATAAATTGCTGGTTCTGTTACCCCAAATACACCGGATAATGCGGACGAACTTGCCAACGCTTTAACTTGCGGATCTTTACTGCGCATCATCACCGCCAATACCGCACCGACTTGGGCAAATACCGCTGGGAATAAGATTGGCAACATAAAGTCTTGTTGATATACGGTAATATTATTTATCGCAAAAGGTACCAAGCCCCAATGGATACCAAACACAACCATTATTTGCCAAAGTCCTGCTAAAAGCATACTGGCAATAACAGAATTAAGTTCATAAACATAAATAATGCCACTAGCAACAATGTTACATAAAAATGCAACGACTGGACCAATAAGCGCAAACGTTAATGGCACAGTAATGATAATACCGAGTAGGGGCGAAATGAATTTTTTAAATGAGTCATGCATGATTTTGTTGAAGTTACGTTCAAGCAATGAATAAAACCATGCCGCTAAAATTACCGGGAAGACTGAAGATTTATAAGGAATTAATTTAATAGGGATATTGAAAAATTCGGTTTGTAATTCAATTGCTTTTCCTAGCATCTCGGTAATATCCGGATAGACTAACGCGCCACCGATCGCCATTCCAACATAAGGATTACCACCAAATTTTTTAACCGCTGAAAAACCTAAAATGATCGGTAAATAATAAAATGGCGCATCAGCAATAGCGTTTAAAAAAGTAAATGTTGGCGTTTTTTCCTGAACAATGTCACATACTTGTAATAGAGACACAATCCCTTTTAAAATACCGCCAGCAACCAGTACCACTAAAACTGGAATAAAAATACTTGATACTAAATCAATCAGTCGTGACACAATCCCTTTTTTAGGTCCCGCTTCTTGAGGAGCAGGGGTATTATTAAGGCTAGTGATATCCATAATTGCATTAAATACGTCAGCAACATTATTGCCGATAACGACTTGGAATTGTCCACCACTTTGAACGACAGTAATGACGCCAGTTTGTTTTTTAATTATTTCGGCATCTGCTTTTGATTCATCTTTCAATACAAAGCGAAGTCTGGTAGCACAGTGTACTAGACTGACGATGTTTTCCTGACCACCTACGTTCTCAATAATTGATTCAGCAAGTTGTTTATTTTTCATAGCTTATCCTTATTTAAGCGCAAAAAAAAACCTAAACCCCAGTAAACACGGGATTTAGGTTTTGCTTGCATCGATAAAATTAACCAATGCAATAACAATCCAAAAAAAGATTCCTTATTAAATTAACATAAAATAAATTAGCTTGTTGACAATTCATTCGTTAATTTGTGATGTATATCACATAATTATTTTTTTAATTCCGACCTCAATCGTTCAATATGAATAGTGAGATATAAACTTTCATCATCAGATAGCGGATGTTGATATTGTTGGATTAAATGAAGATCTATCTGTTTAGTGCAAAGATAGGCTTGTTCATACTTTTCACGGATAATCTCATACAACGAGGTATCTTGCTGTGCGGATTTACCTTTACTTAAAATGCGGTGCGCAAAAAACTTTAAATGGGTAACAAATCGTTGATAAGAAAGGCTGTTTTCGTCATATTCGAACCGAAAATGATATTTTACGATATTTAAAATTTCACGCATGATTTTGGTCATATTAACAATATTGGGCATGGTATCGTTAAGCTCAGCATTGACAATATGAAACGTAATAAATCCTGCTTCATCTTCATGAAGCTCAACACCCAACCGTTTTTTAATGACATCTAAAGCGTACACACCGATTTCATACTCTTTAGGGTAGAATTTTTTTATCTCCCAGATAAAGTTATTAGGAATATTAAAACCTTGTTTATGCCGTTCAATGGCAAAATAGATATGGTCAGTTAATGAAATATAGATACTATCTTGTAATTTACTGCCTAAAAATTGTCTGGCATGATTGATAATAATATCGGTTGTGGTATGAACTTCGATTGGAATTTCAGAAAGCAGTTCAGCAAATTTGGGTAATATTTCTTGATTATTTAAAGAAAACTGTTTTTCGATAAGTTTCGGGTCGATCTCATCACCTTCCCGTTTTTTAAATCCAACTCCTCGACCCGTAACAATCAATTCATTCCCTTTGGAATCTAAAGTCACTACAACATTATTATTTAATATTTTATGAACTTTCATCTGATTCTGTCTAAATTTTAAGATTGATTTATTATCTATCGCAAAACGAAAATGGAAAGGAGGAATATAAAAAAGTGTGACTTACTTCATAAATTTGAGAAAAATAAATTGATTATTCTCAAAAAATAAACCCGATAGGCGAGCCATATCGGGTTTGGGTGAATAAATAAATTAATTATTGTGCAAGTAGTTTATTCATTGTTTGAATAAATTTGCTTGGATCATTTAATGATCCTTTTTCAGCTAGTAACGCTTGATCTAATAGCAATTCAATCCAATCACTAAATGCGGTTTCGTCTTGCGTATCAGCAACACGTTTAACTAATTGATGATCAGGATTGATTTCAAAAGTATATTTTATCTCTGGTGCTTTTTGTCCTGCTGCTGCAAAGAGTTTTGCCATTTGAGTAGACATCTCGTCGGCAGCGGTAGTGACAATTGCTGGCGTATCAGTTAAACGATGTGTTAATTTAACTTCTTTAACTTTATCGCCTAATACTTTTTTAACACGTTCGATAAATGGCTCAAGTTCTTTTTCGACTTGTTTTTGCTCATCACTATTTTGATCAGCTAACTTCTCGATTGACTCGTCAGATTTACTGATTGATTGGAACTGTTTACCATCAAATTCAGTTAAATTGCTCATCATCCACTCGTCAATACGATCAGATAATAATAAGACTTCAATGCCTTTTTTGCGGAATAGCTCAAGGTGAGGACTATTTTTCGCTGCGCCATAACTATCAGCAGTGATGTAATAGATCTTCTCTTGGCCTTCTTGCATACGGCTAATGTAATCGTCTAAAGATACAGTTTGCGCCTCGCTATCACTTTGTGTTGTTGTAAAGCGTAATAATTTCATAATCGCTTCACGATTAGCATAGTCTTCACCAGTACCTTCTTTTAAGACTAAACCAAATTCACTCCAAAATTGTTGATATTGTTCTTTATCATCTTTGGCAAGTTTATCTAGCATTTGTAAAACACGTTTAGTACAAGCATTACGAAGATTTTGTGTCACTTTATTATCTTGTAATATTTCGCGTGATACATTTAATGGCAAATCATTTGAATCAATTAAGCCTTTAACAAAACGTAAATAATTAGGCATAAATTGCTCAGCATCATCCATAATAAACACACGTTGTACATAGAGTTTTAAACCGTGTTTATTGTCACGATTCCACATATCCCAAGGCGCTTTAGATGGAATATAGAGCAAACTTGTATACTCTTGTTTACCTTCAACACGGTTGTGGCTCCAGCTTAGTGGATCGGCAAAATCATGTGAAATATGTTTATAAAATTCTTTATACTCTTCATCACTCACTTCTGATTTGCTTCGTGTCCAAAGTGCTTGGGCTTTGTTGACTTTTTCCCACTTAACTTCATTTTCTTCAGTAGTTTGGACTTCAACCGGTAATGAAATGTGATCTGAATATTTGCTAATAATTGAACGTAGACGCCAATCATCTAAAAACTCTTTTTCATCTTCTTTTAAATGTAAAATAATTTCAGTACCGCGACTTTCTTTTTCTGTATCAGAAATCGTGTATTCACCTTCACCAGCTGATTCCCACATTACTGCTTCATCGGCTTTAGCTGTTGCAGCGCGGGTTTTTACTGTCACTTTATCGGCAACAATAAAGGCAGAATAAAATCCAACACCAAATTGACCAATTAATTGGCTGTCTTTCGCTTGATCACTACCAATGGATTCTAAAAAGGCTTTGGTACCTGATTTGGCAATCGTACCTAAATTTTCAATGACTTCATCACGAGTCATCCCAATACCATTATCTGCAATGGTTAATGTGCCAGCTTCTTTATTTGTTGAAATGCGAACACCAAGCTCAGCATCACCCGCATATAAATCTGCATTTTCAAGTGCTTTAAAACGGAGCTTGTCGGCTGCGTCAGATGCATTTGAAATAAGTTCTCTTAAAAAAATCTCTTTGTTTGAATACAAAGAGTGAATCATTAAATGCAGAATTTGTTTAACTTCGGATTGAAATCCACGCGTTTCTGTTCCTTGCTTACTCATTGACTAATACCTCAACTATTTTTAGCAATTAAAAGTGATCGATACATTTTAATTGATTAACTTTGACATAATGTTTTGATTAATTGTTGTATTGCTATATGGGAATTAAAAAAAGAATTTCAAGAGGAGAGGTTATGATAAACCGTTGATTGGTGATTTTTTAATTGATTAAAAAAAAGCCCTGATAATGTATCAGGGCTATTGATGATAATTTAATTATCGAGTTTCTGGTAAAAAGCCACAAACTAAAATAAGAACAACGGCAACCGGAATAATTACGCGAGTTAAAATCGTCCAAACGCCAAACCAGAAGCTATTTAAGTTAAGCTCTTTACGAATGACTTTTTGGTTCATCATCCAAGCACCAAAGATAACAGTACCTAATCCTGTCACAGGTAACATAATCTTACTTGTGAGGTAATCAAGCAGATCGAAAATATTTTTATCAAATAGTTTCAGGTCTGCCCATTCATTGAATGATAAAATACAAGCGATACCTAATGCCCAAATTAATACACTACTAACCACTGTTGCGGTTTTACGCCCCATGTGCGTTTTTTCTTCTAATAACTCTACCGTAGGCTCAAGTAATGATATTGATGAGGTTAACGCAGCAAAAGTTAGGAAGATAAAGAATAAACAACCTAAAATTGAACCTGCTGCCATATTACCAAAAGCAATAGGTAACGTTACAAAGATCAGACCAGGACCAGAACCTGCTTCTAAACCATTAGCAAATACTAATGGGAAGATCGCCATACCTGACAACATCGCAACGATAACATCTAAGATAACAACGGTGCGAGCAGTAGAGATTAAGTTCACATCTTTACCAAGATATGAACCGTAAGCCATCATAATCCCCATACCTAATGATAAGCTGAAGAATGCATGACCTAAAGCCGCTAAAATGGCAGTACCATTTAATGCTGACCAGTTTGGTGTGAATAAAAAGTCAAACGCTTGACCAAATGATGATCCACTAACGATGGCTGCATAAGCAACTAAAACCAATAATAAAATACCAAGGCCAGGCATCATTACTTTACAAGCACGCTCTAAACCAGCGCCAACGCCCATCGCAACAATAATGGTATTGGCTGCCATAAACACCGTATGCCAAATCAACAAGCTAGAGGTATTACCAAGAAAACCTTTGAAGATTTGCGCCGTTACGGCACCATTCGCACCATTAAATGTACCATTGATAGCTAAAAAGATATAATCGGTAGCCCATCCGCCAATTACACTATAAAACGAGAGAATTAAAAATGAGCCAAGTACGCCGATAATCCCAACCCAGCGCCACAATTTTGAGCGACCTTCTGAAACAGCAACATCTTCCATGGTATGGATTGGATTTTTTTGCCCGCGACGGCCAATTAACCACTCTAAAACTAGAATAGGCAGACCAATAACAAACATAAATAGCAAATAGGTAAGTACGAATGCTGAACCACCCATTTCTCCAGCCATGTATGGAAATTTCCAAATGTTACCTAAACCCACAGCAGAACCCGCAGCTGCAAGCATGAATCCCATGCGAGAGCTCCACTGTGAATGACTTTTCTTCATAGTACCTGTACTCATGAATATATTTTCCCTTGAGTTTTTGATTAAACATTTAATTTCTAGCATCAGCCGAGGCTGAACTATTTTTTTATTAGATAAATAAAGTGCTAAATCATGCCATGAATTAAGCCTATAGACAAGAAAACATTACGATTTATAGTTATAGCCAATGAAAAAATTTAGCCTATATCGCTAAGTAAAATGGAATTTTTGAGTGGTTGAGTATAGAAATTATGAGTAATAAAAAAAGTTGAGGAGCGGGGTTTTTAAAACGGTTTGATATTGCTAATCATCAACTCATCGCATATATTACATCAATTCCCCTTTTTGATAAGAATACCCATGACACAAAACATCGATTTAAACGAGATAGATAAGTTTGCAAAGTTAGCTGCACAATGGTGGGATCCAAATGGCCAATGCAAACCATTGCATATCATCAATCCATTGCGAGTTGATTACATTAAATCAAACGATTTGAATCAAAAAAATATATTAGATGTTGGTTGTGGTGGAGGAATATTGTCTGAAAGCTTAGCCAAGTTAGGCGCGAAGGTTACCGCTATCGATCTGGCTGATGAATCATTAGCGGTGGCAAAATTACATGCCGAGCAAAATGGTCTTTCTATCAACTACCAAAAACAAACCGTTGAAGAGCACGCCACACAGTTTCCATCACACTATGATGTGATAACTTGTATGGAGATGTTAGAGCATGTGCCTGACCCATTTTCTATTATTAATGCCTGCACAAAACTGCTCAAACCGAACGGAAAACTCTATTTATCGACCATCAACCGTAACCATAAAGCAAAACTTATGTTGATTTATGGCGCTGAATATATAGCGCGCTTAGTGCCAAAAGGGACTCATGATTTTAATCGCTTTATCCGTCCTTCTGAATTAATGGGCTGGGTTGAACAAGCACATTTGACGGTTAAAGATATTATTGGAATGGAATATCACTTACTCAGCAATCAATTCCGTTTAGGTCGTAATGTGGATGTTAACTATATTTTGATGGCACAAAAAGATGAGCTCAATTAAAAGTAGGCGATTGATTATCGCCTAAAAATAAATATCAAATTCTACTAGTCTTTTATATCGAATGTGAGTAGAATACATCGGCAATATTTTATCAATAATCCAACTCAATGGTGAATATTGTCATGTCTCGTATAGTTAAAGAAGCCCTCACGTTCGATGATGTTTTATTAGTTCCAGCCCATTCAACTGTTTTACCTAATACTGCTGATATTACAACTCAACTGACGCAAACCATCAAATTAAACATTCCCATGCTATCTGCTGCCATGGATACGGTAACCGAAGCCGAACTGGCTATTGCCCTTGCTCAAGAAGGTGGCATTGGTTTTATCCATAAAAATATGCCAATTGAAGTTCAAGCTGAGCATGTAAAGCGTGTTAAAAAACATGAAAGCGGAATTGTTCAAGATCCCGTAACAGTATTACCAACAGCAACTATTCAACAAGTAATCGATCTGGCTAAAGAATATGGTTTTGCAGGGTTTCCGGTTGTGACGGAATCGCAAGAATTAGTCGGTATTATCACTGCTCGCGATGTTCGATTTGCAACTGACTTATCACTATCTGTAACGGCGGTAATGACACCTAAAGAGCGCTTAGTCACCGTTAAAGAGGGCGAATCTCGAGAAAGCGTACTGCAAAAAATGCATGAACATCGTGTTGAAAAGGTTTTAGTGGTTGATGATAGATTCCACTTAAAAGGCATGATAACCGTTAAAGATTACAATAAAGCAGAACAAAAACCTAATGCATGTAAAGACGAAAAAGGTCGCTTACGTGTTGGCGCAGCAGTAGGTGCGGGTGCGGGTAACGAAGAGCGTATTGCTGCTTTGGTTGAAGCCGGCGTTGATGTTTTACTTATCGACTCATCACATGGCCATTCAGAAGGGGTACTTGAACGCATTCGCCAAGCAAGACAAGCCTATCCAAATTTACAAATTATAGGTGGCAATGTTGCCACGGGTGAAGGCGCAAAAGCGCTAATTGATGCAGGCGTGAGTGCAGTAAAAGTGGGTATTGGACCGGGTTCTATTTGTACCACGCGTATCGTCACTGGGGTAGGGGTACCGCAAATTAGTGCCATTATGGACGCTGTTGAAGTGGCTAAACAACACAATATTCCAGTTATTGCTGATGGTGGCATTCGTTTTTCAGGTGATATTGCTAAAGCTATTGCCGCTGGCGCATCTTGCGTTATGGTCGGTTCAATGTTTGCCGGAACCGAAGAAGCACCAGGCGAAATCGAACTATTCCAAGGTCGTGCTTATAAATCTTATCGCGGTATGGGGTCACTCGGTGCGATGGCAAAAGGATCATCGGATCGTTACTTCCAATCAGATAATGCTGCCGATAAGCTAGTACCAGAAGGCATTGAAGGCCGAATTGCTTACAAAGGTTTATTAAAAGAGATCATCCACCAACAAATGGGTGGCTTACGCTCATGTATGGGGCTAACTGGTTGTGGAACTATCGATGAGTTACGCACAAAATCGAAGTTCTACCGCATTACTGGCGCAGGTATGAAAGAGAGTCATGTTCATGACGTCCTAATCACTAAAGAGCCACCTAATTATCGAGCGAGTTAATCAATAAATATCAATAAAAAAGGATTCAGTGTAATCCTTTTTTTATGAGTAAAATTTGCTTTCTAAAAAAGTTGAGGAGCGGGGTTTTTGGGGGTTAAAATCACGCTTTACAGCGCTGCATACATCGCTTAACACATTTATTTTATAGGTGCTTCATAAAAATTTGAATAGCGGTTTTTGGGGAGGCAGCCCTAAAATCCAAAAAAACATCAAATTTTAATTAAAAAATTATGAATTTTTAAAGGTTTGTTAAGGAAATCTTTTTAATTAAAACAATAGTATATAGTCCTTTTCAGATCTTTTTGTAATCTCCTTTACGAATGTTAGCAATTAAGTCTATTTAGGGCTATTGCATCGTATTTTTGCCGTAACTATAATCTCCAAGTGTTATAGATTTGTAGTTAGAATCTATAGCGTTAACTATATAAAAATCATAAAGTTACTTGACAGGGTTGTCGTTATGCATTACAATTTGCACCATTGTTCGACTTTAAATTCATCAAAGTTAAGCTCTCAACTTTCATTTTTCCGAGAACTTCATTTTTTCATCTGTTCAAGCAAAATTCTACGAATTTTAGCGCGATCTTTTCATCGATCCAAATTATTTCGGCTGATCTTTGTCGTACTATTACTTCCTTCTTTTAGCCATGCATTAACCGTTAATACCTCGAATTCTATTCACGGAAATGAGCCATATTTAACTTACGATGGCGGTCGTACTCGTGCGGTTAATAATGACGGTTTGCTCGGGATTACACTATCTGACGGCACGCAATATACGCCTTCAACCAATCCTTCACCTACAACCCCAATCGTCTTGCCAGCTACAGGTCAAAGCTTTGCTGATATAAGTATGTTCGTCCCAACTAATACTAATTCAGTCGATTTAAGTTCTCTTATCGGTCCTCCTAATAATTATTGGGGAGATGATGATGGAGATGGTGATGTTTCTGCGACGGGTAGTTTAAGTTTATCTATCGTGGATAACAATAATCAAGCTGTATCACGTAATACCGTACTCGATATTTGTAAAGCACCTTATCAAGTAAAATTAACTAGTACTAATGGCGAATTAACTACGCGTTACGGTCTTCCTCCTAATAGTACTTTCAATGAAAGTAGTGTCACTTATACTGTTAATCCTAAGGCTGTTCCGGTGGTTTGTTTTGCTAGACCTAACTTAAAAAATGGTAAGTATGGCGATAATGGTATTTCTCACGACTTCGCTGGTCCGTCTTGGATGTGGAATCCTGCTAATGGCTTTATTCCTCAATCAACTGACTCATCACGTTATAGTTCAAACTTTCCTACTACTGCTGCTAACAAAATGTACTTTGATTTAATCATTGGTGGTGTTAATCAGGCTTTGTCTTGGTCTCCTGTTACGCTTGAAGGTATCACAGCGACTATGAGCAATTCTACAGCTACAAGTGTACGCGTTACCTTCACTGGTCCTATCCCAACCGAGACTGGCATGGGGCCTAATCCTATTCCTATTGGCCAACCTAGATTGCCTCAGACTTTTGAGTTAGTTGGTCGTGATAGCAATGGTAACCCTGTCGTTAAATATGGATTTGTATTAAAGCAATGGTTCGTCAACAGTGGACCCGCGGCAAATTTTTATTCTCGTGCAATACTTTGGTGTAATGGTCTGGGTTATCAAGTGGCTGAGATAAAGGATTTAACCAATGCATCTTGTCGTGGTAAGGAGTCAGGTAATTGGTGTAGAGGTTTAGTCGGTGCTACTCCTTCTTCACCTAATAATTTTTATCAGCGTTACATTGGTGGCGGCTTTGCTTCTGAATGGGGGATGATGAGCGGTTACCCCGAAGCCAAATTTTACGGCGATACGTACTGGACTAGTACTCCAAACAATGATGGTAAGACTTATCTCGTAGAGTTGCGGAATGGTTCAGCGCATCGGGACAGTTGGAGCTCTAATGCGGTTTGTGTTAATCGTTAGAACTTATTATTAAGGTAGATCAATAGCAAAAGTAAATCAATTCGCTGATGGATCGTTAATTTGATGGCTTTGGAATGATATTTTTTATACATTTTTAGCTAAATGAATAAAATAGTATAAGTATAAAAAGTTTGTAACGTATTGATTTATTGTGTTTATTGGTGGTGTGTGTTATGGTTTTAAAGAGTTAAACTTTTGATGTTTATTTTTTACAAAAGTATAATTTTAAATATTCTCCATAGTGGATCGCGAATTTTGGTGCGATCCTTATTTCGAACCTTTCATTTATTATTTAGGCAAATTTTTTTAACTATTTTGCTTTCTATTTCTTTTTACAGTTATGCATTAACAGTTAAAACTTCAAATATTATCCATGGTAATGCTCCGTATTTAACGTTTGATGGTGGTCATACACGAGCTATAAGTACTGATAGTTTACTAGGAATAACTTTATCTGATGGAACTCAATATACGCCATCAACTAAACCTTCATCCATTACACCGATTGAGTTACCAGCTGTAGATCAAAGTTTTGCTGATATTGGAATGTTTGTTCCAACTGATATTGATTCAGTCGAACTCAGTACGCTTATTGGTTCTCCTTATAATTATGAAGAGGATGATGATGGTGATGGTGATTTCTCTGTTACTGGTAGTTTGAGTTTATCTATTTGGGATAAAAACTATAAGTATGTATCGCGTAATGCAATGGTAGATATTTGTAAGGCGCCTTATTACATTCGTTTATCTACGACAGGTGGTAAATTAGCTACACAATATGGTATTCCAAACAGTATTAAATTTGGTGCCGGTGATGTCATTTATATGATAAATCCTAAGAACGCTGTGCCGAAGCTTTGTTATGCTAGGCCTAATTTAGCACCCGGTGATATGGATGAGAACTATTCTCATGACTTCCGTGGTCCAGCTACGATGTGGAGTCCTTCTGATGGCTTTCTTCCTCAATCATCTTATGATTTAAATTTTCCTACAGCTGGTGCTCATGGATTGTACTTTGATTTAGATATTGGTGGTGGTGGTGAAGATTTATCATGGGAACAAGTCTCTCAAGGTGGAATCACTGCGACTATGACAAAGTCACCGGTTACATCAGGTGTTCGTGTTAAATTAACAGGTCCTTTTGCAACCGAGTCCCAATGGAATTTAGACAATCCAGAGCGTATTGCAACACCTGTTTTACCACAAACATTCGAGTTAATTGGTCGTGATAGTAATGGTAACGCTGTTGTTAAGTATGGGTTTGTGTTAAAGCAATGGTTTGTCAGTCGTGGTACTAATAGTTACACTTATCCTTCGACACTATCTTGGTGTAACAGTTTAGGTTATCGTGTGCCTAAGGTAAAAGATTTAACTAATGCATCTTGTCAGGGAAGCAATTCGCGCACAGAGTGTGATGGTTCAGTTGGTGCGACTCCTTTTTCACCTGATAACTTCCACCAACGTCACATTGGTGCTGGCTTTTTTTCCGAATGGAGCGACTTGTCTCGCTACTCTGGAGCCAGTTTTGACTACGGCGAGGTTTGGACTAGTGACGCTAATGGTAGCAATCGATTTACCGTGAACTCAATATTAGGTTCTGTATATGGATCTGAGTATTCTGGCGACCCCAACAATCGGGGAATTTGTGTTTGGCCTTAGTTTTTATTTTTTGTTCTTAATCCATAGGCTTTAGGCATATAAACGATAGCGTTAAGAGCGTAGCTGACTTGAAGAGTCAACGTCGTTGAGAGATAAAAGCGATTTCGTGGCTTAACGACGTTTGAATTACTCGCTTAGGCGGGTTTATTTTTGCGGTTTTTTATCGCAAAAAAAGTTGAGGAACGGGGTTTTTGGCGCTAATAAATAATTATATTTAGCTTTATTACCCCGTTTATCCGTTAACTTATCAGCTTTCTATTTTATTGCTTTTGCCACTATTTGTTGTGCTTCTTGCTGTAAGGTGGCAAGGTGTTCGTTGCTGATAAAGCTTTCGGCATAGATTTTATATGCGTCTTCCGTTCCCGATGGGCGAGCTGCAAACCAGCCGTTTTGGGTGATCACTTTTAATCCACCGATTGGCGCATTATTTGCTGGCGCGGTAGTGAGGCATTGGGTTATTTCTTCACCGGCTAGCTTGTCTGTGGTTAATTGGCTTGCATCAAGTTTTGCCAGTTTTTGTTTTTCAGCAAATGTAGCCGAAGCTTGAATGCGTCCATAGTATGAGATACCAAATTTATCTTCAAGCTCTTGGTATTGTTCTTGTGGGTTTTTGCCAATTTTGGCCGTCATTTCTGCAGCAAGTAGACATAAGATGATGCCGTCTTTATCAGTTGTCCAGACTTTGCCGTTGGTTCTTAGGAATGATCCGCCTGCGCTTTCTTCACCAGCAAATCCGAGTTTGCCGTGATAGAGTCCATCAGCATACCATTTGAAACCAACCGGATATTCAAGGTATTTTTTGTTTAAGCTGTTAGCTACGCGGTCGATCATTGAGCTAGTTACAAGTGTTTTACCGATTGCGATATCTTTGTGCCATTGTGGGCGATTTTGGAATAGGTAGTTTACACAGGTTGATAAGTAGGCATTTGGGTTCATTAGTCCTTTTGGGGTGACGATACCGTGGCGGTCAGCATCGGTGTCGTTGCCAAAGGCGAGATCGAATTTGTCTTTTAGATTTAGTAGTCCTGCCATTGCCCAGCGGCTTGAGCAGTCCATGCGGATCACCTCATCATGATCAAGATGCATAAAGCTAAATGTTGGGTCGATTTTGTTGTTGACGATTTCTAGGTTTAGGCCATATTTTTCAGCAATGCGTGGCCAATAGGTGATACTGGCGCCACCCAGCGGGTCAACCCCAATTTTGAGTGATGATGATTTGATAAGCGATAGATCGACGATGTTTTGCAGGTCATTAACATAATCGGTTTCATATTCTTTAGTATGCAGGTAGTCAGATTTTATCGCTTTTTCGATCGTGACGCGTTTGACACCATTTAGGTTGGCTTTGAGTAGTTCGTTAGCGCGATTTTCGATCTGTTTGGTGATGTCAGTATCAGCAGGGCCACCGTTAGTTGGGTTGTATTTGATTCCTCCATCTTCAGGTGGGTTGTGTGATGGCGTGATAACGATACCGTCAGCTAATTGTGATTGTTTATTGTAAGTTAAGATGGCGTGCGATATTACTGGCGTTGGTGTGTAACCCCAGTTTTGTGCGATGACCACGGTTTGTTCGTTAGCTATAAAGACTTCTAATACCGATTTTAGCGCAAGTTCGGATAAGGCGTGGGAATCTTGGCCAATAAAGCAAGGACCCGTGATGTTGTTTGCTTTGCGGTATTCCGCCACCGCTTGTGCAATGGCTAGAATATGAGCTTCGTTAAAGGTGCCTTTGTTTGAGCTACCACGGTGACCCGATGTACCAAAGATGACCAGTTGGCTGATATTGTCTGTATCTGGTTTGATTTGGTAGTAATTGTTTTTTAATGTTTCAATATTAATCAGGTCTGTTGGTTGCGCTAACAATCCCGCACGGCTTGGCTTATCCATTTTTTACTCCTCTTTCACAATTCGTTTTATTCACTTTTGTGTTCATTGCGTGAATTTTTATTTACTTGATGGTGAGAATGCATGAGTCACTTGGTTTATCATGCTTTCTGATATTCCCATGTCACTCATAATCGATTCAATAATGAGTATTTTACGAGCAGTATTGGTGTTGCTAATGACCCAGTATGGGGTGCCAATGATTTCTCGTGGTTTGGTATTTTTACCTGAGGTTTCAAGTGCTTTTTTGTCTTTAGCTAGGTATTGACGCTTTCTACCATGGAGTGAGGTCGCTGCAATGGAGAATAGTGCTGAGTTGTAGTTGTATAGCGCGTTTAATACCGTTAAAAATCGACTGATGGTAGATCTTTCTTTTGTAAATCTTTCACTTTTAATGAGGTTTTCAATAACTGAATAATTGTTTTCAGTGAGTTCTGATGGGGCAATTTCGATTGCTGACAATTGGTTGAACTTTAATAATCGTCTTAAAATACTTGAAGCATCTTCACCTATATGTTGAGTTTGACCTGCAATAAATTGATAAAGTTCTTCGTCGATTTCGATAGTTTTCATGCTGTTATTTTGCCTATAAAATTATTTTACTGGACATCCATCAGCTGCGATGGCGTCAAGATTTAAATTCGGGTTCACACAATCAAGCTTAGATTGATGAGTGACGGTTTCATTTTTCGTCGTTGTTTTTTGATTTTCATCATGACAGGCAGTTATCATAACTGATAATATTAAAGGAAAAAATAACCGTTTCATGTACTTATTGTATGGTAGATTAACTATTGAGCTGAGTATAACCTAAGTTGCTTATAATTTGTATTATCAATTGATAAAATTGTGAAAATGATGTTGTCGTTTTTGCAAAAGAATATTATGCTATTAGAGGTATAAAATTTTATACTCAATATATGAGGAATAAATTATGAAAAAAATCGTCACATTAACTATACTAGCAGCAATTTTATCTGGGTGCAGTAATAGTGATATTTATTCTGGCGATGTTTATACAACCGATCAAGCTAAGCAAGTTCAACAAGTAAGTTATGGTACAGTTGTTGCTGTAAGAGCTGTTAAGATTCAAGCTAACTCTGATGGCAAAAATGGTGGCAATGTTGCGGGTCCTTTAGGCGGCGCAGTCATCGGGGGTGTTTTAGGTAATACAATTGGTAATGGTACTGGGCGAATTTTAGCTGCAGCTACCGGTGCTGTAGGTGGTGCAATTTTAGGTGATGCGATTGAAAACAAATCAAGCCAAGCTGCAGCGGTTGAATTAGAAATCAAACAAGATAAAGGTTCAACGATTGTTATTGTTCAAAAAGGTGATGCTAAGCAGTTTTATCCTGGTCAAAAAGTGAAACTGATCTCTAACGGTAAACGTATTAGTGCAGCACCAAAATATAATTCAAGATATTAAAGGTTCCTTTTCAAATCTTACTGATTTGTTCGCCTTCACTTATTGTATGATTCGTGAAGGCATTTTTTTTCTTCCCTTTCTTCCTTTTTTTCCTTTTTTCCCATTTTTCCTATTTTTAAATTCTCTTGATTGATTATTTTGTCAGCATAAAAATTTGCTTGGTTTGGTGCAAATAGATAAACTCAAGTTAGATGTTTAATTGTAATAAGGAACAGTACTGCAATGCGTATTTTACATACTATGATCCGCGTCGGCGATCTAAAACTTTCAATTGATTTTTATACTCGTATAATGGGAATGAAGTTGCTTAGAACAAGTGAGAATCCTGAATATCAATACTCGCTTGCTTTTGTTGGTTATAGTGATGAGTCTGACAGTTCGGTGATTGAGTTGACCTATAATTGGGGAACGGATAAATATGATCATGGTACGGCGTTTGGTCATATTGCTATCGGGGTTGATGATGTGGCTAAGATGTGCGAAGACGTTCGTCAAGCGGGTGGTCGTGTGACTCGTGAGGCGGGGCCGGTTAAAGGTGGTAAGACGATTATTGCTTTTGTTGAAGATCCCGATGGTTATAAGCTGGAGTTAATTCAAAATAGCCAAGCGTCTGAAGCGTTAGGTAATTAATACGTTATATCGCCGATTTTTCGGCGATATTTTTTTCAAATCTATTAGTATTTTGGTGCAAGCAGGTCATCAATAAGTTGTTGGTGTGTGATGGTTTGTTTTGCTTGCTCAAGACTCGCTGTTGTCATAATGGCATTAAGTGCTGTTAATGATTCATCAAAATCATCATTTATTATGATGTAGTCATATTCGTTATAATGCGATATTTCAGATTGAGCTTTGTGCATTCTTTTGCTGATGATATTCGCGTCGTCTTGGCCTCGTTTAATCAGTCGATTTTCAAGCTCTTTTAGTGATGGCGGTAAAATGAAGATGCTTTTTGATTCAGGCATTTGCTGTCTTACTTGCTGTGCACCTTGCCAATCGATATCAAGAAAGACATTTATTCCTTGCTGTAATGATTGTTCGATTTCAGCTTTGGATGTGCCATAGTAGTGGTCAAAGACGTGAGCATATTCAACAAAGGCATTTTGTTTTATAAGCGATTCAAATTCTTGATTGTCTACAAAATAGTAGTGTTCACCTTGTTTTTCGCCCGGTCTTAGGTTTCTGGTTGTATGAGAGATTGAAACTTTAGCCGGATGGTGATTAGTTTGTGCTAAATAGGCGCGAATCAGGCTTGATTTGCCTGCACCACTTGGTGCTGAAATGATAAATAAAGTGCCTGTATACATAAATAATTTTACCGTAATATAATAAATAGTTTTAATAGAGCGTTGTTATACTCTATTATAGCAAAGTTTGATTATAAAATGCGGCTTATTGTTTTTAGTCTAATTAATTGTCTGCAATCTAATCTTTATCATTATAATTATTCAAGATATCAGTTTGTAAGGAATGAAAGATGTCATTAACGTTTGAAGATGGTGTGCGCGCCTGTATTCCCACCTTATTGGGGTATATTGGAATTGGTATCGCTGCGGGTGTAGTGGGTAAAGCCTCTAATTTGTCAGTGTTAGAAATCACCTTGATGGCTGCTATCATTTATGCGGGTGCATCGCAATTTATCATCACGGGTTTAATGATTGTAGCAACTCCGATTTCGGCTGTGATATTTACTGTTTTTTTGGTTAATTCACGCCATTTTTTGATGAGTATGGCTACTGCACCTGCTTTTCGGCGTTTTTCGCTTTTAAATAATATTGGGATTGGTAGCTTATTAACCGATGAGAGTTTTGCGGTTGCGATGAATGCCATTGCTAATAAAACGCCGATCAATCCGCCTTGGATGCATGGGCTGAATGTTACTGCTTATTTGGCGTGGATATTATCCTGTTTAGTTGGTGCATTGATTGGCGAGTGGTTGCCGAATCCTGCTCAGTTTGGTTTAGATTATGCATTAGTTGCGATGTTTATTGGTTTATTATATTTGCAGTTAACTGGTGATAAAACAAAAACCATTAGAAATCTGATTATTGCAATGTTAACTGTAACGGTGGTGTTGGTCTTTTTATTTCGATTTGTATCGTCAGAAATGGCAATATTATTTAGTACTTTTGCTGGCTGCTTTATGGGTATTATTGTGGAGCGTAAGGCATGAGTTTGTATAGTTTGTTGATTATTTTGGGGAGTGGTGTGGTGACTTGGTTACCGCGAGTTATTCCATTTTTATTAGTTAGAAAATTGCAATTGCCTGAAATCGTGATTCGTTTTCTATCTTATGTGCCTATCTGTATTTTAACTGCGCTATTTGTGCAAAATTTGTTTATTGTTAAGCAAGGTGAGTTTCCTTCTTTTAATTTGGAATATTGTTTAGCCGCTGTGCCAACTATTATCGTGGCGATATTGACACGAAACCTGATGTGGGTGGTGATTACTGGCATGAGTTGTATGGCTTTGATTCGGTATTTTATTCTCTAGCGATAAATAAAAAACAGGGCGATTGCCCTGTTTTTTATGTCAACATTGTTCTTTTTGCTCTAATCGCATGATGTTTCTTTTTAGTCTTTCAGCTTCGGCCGTTTGACCTAATTGAGTTAGGTAGTTGGCCATTGCTTTTTGATTGGCAAGATTGTTAATGATAGATTTTGGTTGTTTTTTCCACCATTTTATTAAAGCTAAAGGATCAATATCCGTAGATAACTGTTTTATACGACCAATATAAGCCGCTTGTTTGAACTGATCGAGTTGCGAATCAGGGTAAGCTTTGGTTTTGTATAAGATCGGTAACAGTTCTATCACCGCTTGATAATCTTGTGATTCATAATATAGCTGGTCTGCTAATTTTAGGAGCTCAATGTTACGCGGTTTTTCGTTTAGCAGTTTTTCGATTGTGATTTTGGCTGAGCTATATTCGTGATTTTTGATTTGTAACCGAATTTGTACAAGCTGAAAAGCAAATAATTCATTTGGTTGGCAACTTTTAGCTGCTTGCTCTAAAGATTGATTAGCGGCAATAAGTTGGTCATCATCAATTTGTGCTTGAGCAGCAAGTAAGTAAGATAGTGTCGAACTTTTTGCTCCTTTGGCACTTTTCATAAATAGTTTTGCTGCTTGTCGGTAATCACCTTCTAATAAATAAAATTGCGCTTGTTCAATACGTTTAATTGATTTTTTTGGCGATCGTAATCTAAACCAATTACCCAATTTGGTATTGAAGATTTTAGAGAATAATTTATAGATTAGGTATAGGCAGAGCAAGCCAATGATTTGCAATATCATAAATGAGTTAAATGACATGCTGATACGATATTTGGCAACTTCGAATACCGCAGAACCTTGGTGGCCTTCAAACAATGGCCCAAGGAAAAATCCACCAACTAATACTAGGAATATAATGAGTATTTTGAACATTATTATTCTCCTATTTACCTAATATCGATTTAACGCGGGTTTGCATTAATTTTTCAAGTTCAGTAATGCTGTCGAGTTTATCAGGTATATTTTGGTTACTGATTGGTTGGTTTTGTAAGTTTTCAAGTTCATCTATGAATGCTTTTACACTTGGGGCATTACCATCAAAATACGCATTGACCCAAATTGCGGTATCATTTAGCGCTTGTTGATAAATGAGTTCTTGATGTCTTGGTACTGCTTGAGCAGCAATTAATAGACGGAAACGGATATTTTCGCGCAGGTAAAGTGATTGTTCTGCACTAAGTGGTGTTTTTAGGATCTGGCATTTAACAATTTGCTTTTCGTCACTTCCAGCTTTGTCTAGGCACTCAGAAAAATGGTTATCTTTTACATCTAATTTTTCAATTTTGATGAATTTATCCATAAATGTTGAAGCATTAGCAAGTAAATTATCTGACCAATCATCTGTTGAATGGGTGACATTATCTGCTGAAGTATTGGCGTTGTTAGCAAGAGTATCGTCATATTGATTCATGCCCAGATCGATATCTTTATAGTTTCCAACTAATGGTAATTCTGTTATTGATTCAGTTAAACCAAGTAATTTTAGGATTATGCCATCAGCGTCAACAAAGGTGACTTGAGATAGTGAGTTAATATCTTTGGTGATCGCTTGTCGAGCAGGGAGTAAGCTTGGATCATTTGTTTTCGCTAAGCTTTCATCTGCACTTTTGAGTAATAAACGGGCGCTGGTGTAGTCTTGATCGCTCCAGATTTTTCTTCCCGCTAAATGCACTAGGTAGTTTGCTTGCGAGATGAGCCAAACGTTGTTATCCAGAGTCGATACGGCTGCTAAACGTTCGTTTAGGCTATTTAGGTTTTGCTCGTTTAATTTATTGGTATCATTAACTTGTTCAGTAAGTTGCTGTTGAGCTTTTTGGTTGTCGCTTAATTGACGGTCAACGCGTTGTGTTAATAATGAAAACTGTTGGTTTTGTTTATTGATGGCATCATCAATATTACTTTGAAGATCTTTAATGATATTTGCTTTGGTATTTTGTTTTAAATTGGCAATTTCAGTTTGTAGCGTTGAGATTTCATGTGTTTGGTTTTGGAGCTGTCTATAACCTTGAAAATAGATCAATCCACCTAAGCAAACTGTTAATCCGATGGCGAGTATTGAGAGTTTTGATACTGGCGCTTTTAGCGTATTGACTGATGGCTCAGGTTGAGGACTAGAAGGTTTTGGCTCTTTTTTATTTATATTCATCATATTATTCGCTTCTGTCTTTTTTATTTGGCTAAATGAAGTGGTGCTGATGTTTGATAGTGTTGCATTGGCACCATAATATCTAGATGGCATAAATTACCTCATTTAGATTTTTGAGAAATATTTTCCGCATTATGACATAGAGTTATCATTGTTTTAAATAAAAATTCATTATTTGCGCTAACAATTTGTAAAACGTTATGCCAATTTAGTTGCTTGGCTTTTTCGAATATCCGTGGGCTAGTTACCACCAATTGTGCTTCATATTTATGTTTATTTTGGCAATATGTGTCGAGTTGGAGTAGGTGATCGACACTTGTTACGAGTAGGATTTGTTGAGCAATATCATCAGTTAGTATGTTGGCTGGATATTGAATTGGTTGACGAAAATAACATTGTATTGAGGTCACGTTTGCTTTTTGTTGCAACTCTTGAGAGAGCAATTGCCGTCCATTGTTTCCACACAAAATTAAAACGGAACGGCCTTGCAAGTCAGTCAATAGTGGTAATAATCCCTCACTATGTTCCTCACTTGGATAATCAACGTGAACGTCAGCTTGTTGACTAAACAATTGAGCTGACTTTTTGCCAATGGCAAAATAGCGTAGATGTTTAGGAAAGCTTAGATTAGGTTGATGTTCTTTTATCATATAGCTGACTTGTGGCGATACCACAATTACGATATCTGATGGCGCAAGTTGGTAGAGCTGTTGTTGAAGGTTATTTAGTCCGTGACCTGCTAAGATTTTGAATAATGGGAGATGAGTTGCCGGAATATTTGCTTGATTTAATTGCTGGGTTAGCTTATCCCCTTCGGGGGAAGGGCGAGTAATATAAATCATCAATCAATTATTTCCGCTAAAATTTTATCAGCTCCTTTGGCTAACAATTCTGATGCCAGTTGTTGACCTAAGGTTTCAGGCTCGGTTGCTGATTTGGTTAGCGTCGCTTTAATGATTTTGCTCCCATCAATACTACCAACTAACCCGGTTAAAGTTAATAAATCATTCGTTAATTGACTATAGCAGGCGATTGGCACTTGGCAACCACCTTGTAAGGCTTGATTCATTGCTCTTTCTGCTTGGATACAAATTCGGCTGTTTTTATCGTCTAGAGGTGCAAGTAATTTAAGAATCGTGTCATCATTTGATCGGGTTTCAATGCCAACCGCACCTTGCCCAACCGCCGGTAAGATTAAATCTGTTGTTATATATTGTTTGATTCGTTCTTGTAATCCTAATCGCTTTAAACCGACAGCGGCGAGGATGATTGCATCGTATTGTTGATCGTCTAATTTTGCTAGACGAGAGCCTACATTTCCACGTAAATCTTTTATGATGAGATGTGGATATTTGGCTCGCAATTGACATTGGCGTCTTAGACTTGAAGTGCCAACAATGGCACCTTGCGGTAAATCGTCCAAGCTTTGATATTGGTTTGATATGAGTGCATCACGTACGTCATCGCGTTGGCAGATGGTTGATAGGGTTAGTCCTTCAGGGAATTGGGCTGGAATATCTTTTATTGAGTGAACAGCAATATCAGCTTCGTTGTTTAATATGGCTTGCTCTAGTTGCTTTACAAATAATCCTTTTCCACCAATTTTTGACAGTGGACTATCTAAAAGCACATCACCTTTGGTTACCATAGGAAGCAGTTCCACAGTCAGATCGCTATGGATAGCTGTCAGTTGTTCTTTTACATAGTTAGCCTGCCAAAGTGCTAAGGGGCTTTTACGTGTGGCGATGCGAATTTTCAATGGTGTTTCCATTCCTTTCAAATCTTTGTTTATCTTTTCTTTAACTCTTGAGTCGATTTGCCTAAAGTCTTGAGTGCTTTAGGCATGAAGACATTTTTATTTTTTTACGGTTTAAATGTGACGCTTAAAGTTCATCGACAAAACGAATTGCATAACCAATATAATTTGCCGGAGTTAATTGTTTTAATCGTGCTTTTTCATGTTCAGGTAAAGCTAACGAGTCAATGAATTGTTGCATTCCTTGTGAATCAACACGTTTACCGCGAGTGAGTTCTTTTAATTTTTCGTATGGTTTTTCGATACCATAACGGCGC
The DNA here is from genome assembly GCF_001690445.1 of Gilliamella sp. wkB195. Lineage (NCBI taxonomy): Bacteria > Pseudomonadati > Pseudomonadota > Gammaproteobacteria > Orbales > Orbaceae > Gilliamella > Gilliamella sp. wkB195. The sequence continues at coordinate 44,266 of NZ_LZGP01000018.1, read as the reverse complement.
ATTACGGTTTGAATTGGTTCGGCTAGCACTTCCCAATTACGGTTAAGCTCTTCAAGTAGATATTCTTGATTGACTTCAAGCTTATTTAAGCCTTTTAGGGTCGATTGATAAGCGATGATCGCATAACCAATACCTACACCGAGGTTACGTAATACTGTTGAGTCAGTTAAATCTCGTTGCCAACGAGAAATAGGTAGTTTGCTACCCAAGTGACTCATAATAGCGTTAGCTATACCTAAGTTACCTTCAGAGTTTTCAAAATCAATTGGGTTAACTTTGTGTGGCATGGTGGAAGAGCCGATCTCACCAGCGATGGTTTTTTGTTTGAAATGATTTAGTGCAATATAACCCCAAACATCACGATCAAAGTCGATCATGATGGTATTGAAACGCGCAACACAATCAAAATATTCGGCAATATAATCATGTGGTTCAATTTGCGTGGTGTATGGATTCCATTGTAATCCCAATGATGTGACAAATTCTTCACTAAATTTGTGCCAATTGATTTGTGGGTAAGCTACCATGTGTGCATTATAGTTACCTGTCGCACCATTGATTTTACCTAGAATTTCAATTGACTGTAGTTGTTTAAGTTGTCTTTTTAAACGGTAGGCTACATTAGCAAACTCTTTACCAATGGTAGATGGTGTAGCGGGTTGTCCGTGCGTTCTTGATAGCAATGGCAGATCACGATAAGCTTTAGCTTGAGCGGTGATAATATCAATCAATTTACTCCAATAAGGAACGATTACTGTATCTCGCGCTGTTTTTAGCATTAATGCGTAAGATAGATTGTTAATATCTTCTGAGGTACAGGCAAAGTGGATAAATTCGTTAATAGCTTGTAGCTCTTCGTTACTGTTTACTTTCTCTTTTAGGAAATATTCAACCGCTTTAACATCATGGTTTGTGGTTTTTTCGATGGTTTTAATGCGTAATGCATCTTGTTCATCAAAGTTTTCTACAATTTGGTTAAGGTGTTTAGTGGCAAGCTCACTTAAAGCTGGAACCTCCAGAATATCTGCTTGGCTAGCTAATTTTTGTAGCCAACGTACTTCAACTTGAACGCGATATTTTAATAAACCATATTCACTAAAAATTGTGCGTAATTCTGTTGTTTTGTCACCATAACGACCATCAATTGGTGATAGGGCGGTTAGAGCAGATAATTCCATCGGTTTTACTCCGTTGCTATTTTTTAATTTAATAACTTTGTTGATTAATTTCTTTTAATAACTCTTGCGCTGCATTAGCTATTCGTTTGCGACTTAATAGGAATTGGAAGCGACTTCCTCCCACTTGATACCATAAAATGGCCGAGCGAACACAACTCAATAGTGAAGATCTGACTTTGGCTTGAACTAATGAATTTTGTAGATATTCAGCTTTACCTACCACTTTGATTTTTGTTGCTAACGGGCTGATGATATCAGAATAGATTCCAGCTAATGAATAAGAGAGGTCGTCAATATGATTGTCGATTGTTTCATTATTCATTTCAGGATACAGACCGGATATTCGTTGTAAACGCTGATCGATTTTATCTAACGCTTCACTATTTTTTAATAGTTTGCTGGTAATACCTAAGGTGCCAAAAAGGTAACGAATTAGTTCAACTTGCTGTTTTTGATTTGAGGAGAGTAGGGTAATAAGTGTCTCTAATCCTGTTTTAATATTGTTTATACCATCATAAACATCATCAGTAGTTTTTGGTGATGTGTTGAATATGCTTTTTATCGATACTTGATAAATCGTAATATTACAAACCCCAGTATTAGCAAGCTGGGGGATAAGTGTTGCGCTTTGCGTCGCGCCTGCAAGAGCTATGGCAATATGATGGTATTTACTGTTCACTTTAATGCTCCTTACTGCTGATAATTCGTTCCTCAATAATTCCGCCACCAAGGCAAACTTCATTTTGATAAAACACTGCTGATTGTCCTGGTGTAACGGCTGCAACAGGTTTGTCAAACATCACTTCAATTTTATCTTCACCTAGTGGCGTAACACAACAAGAGATATCTTGTTGACGATAGCGCGTTTTTACTGTGCAGTGAAATGGTTGGGTAACAATTTTACGATCAACCCAGTGCAGTTGTTGAGCAATTAAACCATCTGAAAATAGTGCAGGATGGTCATGACCTTGAGCAACAATTAATTCATTATTTTTAATGTCTTTATCAACGACGTACCATGGTGTGTCGTCGGCTTGTTTTAGTCCACCAATGCCAAGCCCTTTGCGTTGACCTAATGTGTGGTACATTAATCCTTGGTGTTGACCAATAACTTCACCATTTACGGTTCGAATAACGCCTGATTGTGCAGGTAAATAACGCGCTAAGAAGTCACTGAATTTTCGTTCTCCGATAAAACAGATACCTGTTGAGTCTTTTTTGGCTGCGGTTGCTAAGCCAAGTTGCTCTGCGATCTTTCTTACTTGTGGTTTTTCAAGTTCGCCGACAGGAAATAAACTTTGACGAATTTGGTCTTCACTAAGCGTATATAAAAAATAACTCTGATCTTTGTTGTTGTCGATTCCACGGAGTAATTCAACTTTGTCGCCATTTTCGCGTTTACGAACATAATGACCTGTCGCAATATAATCGGCATTTAGATCTTCTGCTGCATATTCGAGAAATGCTTTAAATTTGATCTCTTTGTTACATAATATATCTGGATTTGGTGTTCGCCCCGCTTTGTATTCAGACAAAAAATGTTCAAAGACATTGTCCCAATATTCTGCAGCAAAGTTGATGGTATGGAGTTTGATATTTAATTTGTCACAGACTGCTTGTGCATCGGCTAGGTCAATTGCTGCCGAGCAATATTCTTCAGTGTCATCTTCTTCCCAATTTTTCATAAATAGACCAACAACATCATAGCCTTGTTGTTGTAATAAATAAGCAGAAACGGAAGAATCTACGCCGCCAGACATGCCGACAACGACTTTTTTTCGAGTGTTTACATTTGGCATAATAACTAAATTAATGGGCAAAAATTTTGTGTGATTTTAGCATAATTAAGGCTAAATGTATAAGGTTATGCTATGTGGAATGTGATTAGATTGCTTAATTTTGTTAATGACATTTTTATTACAATGTTGTTCGCAGAAAAAAATGTAATATCGAGTGATAAAAAACTCCATTGATTTGCATCAGTGGAGTAAAAATAAAAAAAAGCGCTATGGCAATATTAATTGAGATTTTTCAATAAATAGATTACATGACCAATTATTTTAAAATCTTTTTGCTCATTTTTCGCTTTCGTAATAGTCGGGTATTTTGGGTTGTCTGAAATCAATAACAGATTTGAACCTTGATTTTGAATTCGTTTAATAGTAATTTGATCGTCATATTGTACAGTATAGAGGAAACCATCAACTGGTTTATTATTTGCTGTATTAATAATGACTATATCATGATTGGATATAGTTGGTTCCATACAATCACCTTTAGCCCAAACAGCAGCAAGATCACCTGCTTCACAACCTTGATGTTTAGTTAAAGTGAGATCAAATGGGATCGTATCTAAAATTGTGAATGCGTTAATGGTTTCGTTCTTATTAAGAAACGGAACATTCACTGTACCTCGGCTTAGCGTTTCAGGTAGTAATCGACATTCACCTTTACCTGTTGCTAACCATTCAATTGACACATCGCATTTATCTGCGATAGTAGCCAACCGACTGAGTGATGGATAGGTTTTTCCACTTAAGTAATCACGGATTACGGCTTCGGACATACCAACACTTCTGGCAAATGCATTGCCTGAGCGACCTTCTAATAGGAGAGTTAATCGGTTTTTAAAAGTTTCAATACAAGTATCGTTAAGTGTTCGTGTTTTTTCTTTGGTTTTTTGTTTTTTTTCTTTAGTTTCCATTATATTTCATTCCATTTTCGGTGTTTTTTTTGTTTTTATTATTTTAATTCGTTTTTTTATGTGCTATTCTTTGCCGGTAACTTTTTATCGTTCTAGAATCGTAATACCGATAATCTTTACAATAGCAAAAAATTTAACCAATAGAGGATCTCATAATGAGAGAACAAGATCAAGACTGGACACCATCAAGAGTTGTAGGTGAAATTAAAATTCGAGGCGGAAATTTAAGGGCGCTTTCACGTTCAAGTGGTTTACAGGCTGATACTTTACGTAATGCTTTATATCGTCATTGTCCAAAATATGAACGTATTATCTCTGAATATTTGCAAGTGCCTGTTGAAAAAATTTGGCCATCTAGGTATGAAAATAAGGTTAAAAAATAAGTTACAAAGTTTAAAAGAAGACGCCTTTTATAGGCGTCTTTTTTATTTTAATTCTTATTTTTTAGCTTGTTCTGCTGCTCTAACAATCGCTGCAAAAGCATCTGCTTTTAATGAAGCTCCACCAACTAATGCACCATCAATATCTGGTTGAGTGAATAGTTCTGCTGCATTTTTGTCATTTACAGAACCACCGTATTGAATTATAACTTGTTTAGCGACAGCGGCATCTTGTTTTGCAATGTGGTCACGAATAAATTTATGTACTGCTTGCGCTTGAGTTGGAGTTGCAGATTTTCCAGTCCCAATTGCCCAAACTGGTTCATAAGCAATTACTGCACCATTAAATGCTTGAACACCTAATGCATTAATTACTGCATCAATTTGACGAGCACATACTGCTTGAGTTTGACCTGCTTCGTTTTCAGCTTCTGTTTCACCAATACATAGTACAGGAACGAGTCCAGCTTCTTTTAATACGCCGAATTTTTGAGCGATAAATTCATCTGATTCTTTATGATAAGTACGACGTTCAGAGTGACCAATGATCACGTGAGTCACACCGATTTCTTTTAACATAGTGGCTGAGACTTCACCAGTATAAGCACCTGAAAGATGAACACCAACATCTTGTGCGCCTAAAAGAATAGTTGAGCCGCCTAATTGATGTTTAACGAAATCTAAGTACACAGTCGGTGGTGCAATTGCAATATCGCAGTTTGCTTCAGTTGATAGCTCAGCTCTTAGTCCTGCAACTAAGTCTTTAGCCATTTCGATACTTCCATTGAGTTTCCAGTTACCCATTACGAGTGGTTTTCGCATAATTTTCTCCAACTTAAGATTTAAAAAGGTGTTGATTTCAGAATGAATTCGTTATAATACTCCTTATTATACACCAAATAAATTGAGCTTGAGGAAAAATATGTCATTAGAAATATTGAATCAATTAGAAACTAAAATTCAAAACACTGTAAACACTATTAATACCTTGAAAGAAGAGATTTCGAGATTAAAGCAAGGCAATCATGAACTTGAACAATTAATTAATGATAGTTCAGATGAGATGAAAGCATTACGTGACGAAAATGAGAAGTTAAAACAAGATCAACAAGTTTGGCAACAACGTATTCAAACCCTTTTAAGCAAAATTGGTGAAATAACCCAGTAAATGATTCAATTTTTTTAACGCGACTTAGGTCGCGTTTCTTTTATGACGACTAATTAATGTGAAGATGATATTTAAATGCGCGAACAGCTAAAATCTTTATGGCTTACTCAAACCATTCATTTAATAGAATCCGAATCAGGTCGATTTGCTGATCAAGATATTAATCGACAAGTTAAAGCTATGCCAACCTCTTTGGTTAACCGTATCATTACACGTGCAACGATACTGTCTAAACAAAATGGTTTATATTCTGCGCAAAAGGTTATTTTACGTTCTATTAAAATTTCTTTCTGTTTATTACTGTTAATTTCGATTTTTTTAGGTGGTTCATTAACATTTAGCGCTTTGAGTCAAAATCCAATCAATTTGTATTGGGCGCTATTGTGTTTATTAGGTGTTCATTTTATTACGCTCATTATTTGGATTAGTTCATTTTTTTTCTTTTCTCGCTTTGGTGGTAGTTTATTAATCCATTGTTGGTTATGGATAGCCCAAAAGCTCTATCAAAAAAAGACCGTGCAACAGCTTGTACCGGCTTTTATCACTTTATTTGGTTCTTCAATCCGTTGGTTGCTTGGTTTTGTTCTGAATCTTTTTTGGGTCGTTATTTTATGTAGTGCTTTATTCGTTTTAGTGATGTTATTTTCAACTCAGCACTACAGTTTTGAGTGGAAAACCACTTTATTAAGTTCTGATACCATTATTAAGTTAACTCATTATTTAGGTTATGTTCCATCTTTGTTTGGTTTTCCGATTCCAAATGATGATGTGATTAAGCTTAGTGAACACGCTTTAAGTGAGGGTGACATTCGTTCTTCTTGGGCGATTTGGCTATTAGGTGTTTTTTTCTGTTATGGATTAGCCGTTCGATTTCTATTAATGACTTTCTGTGGCATCGCTTGGGTTGTGAGTAGCCGAAAAATTAAATTAAATTTGGATGATCCTGACTTTCAAATCCTATCCCAACAATTACAGCCACTTTTAACCCAAATGGTGGATGAAGATAAGTTAGGCGAACCTAAATGGCAACTACCAATCTCACAGATTGAAGAAGGAAGTGGTGTCTATTTAGTGGCTGTGGATGTAGATGAGAGTTGGAATCCACCGTATGAAGGGCATTTTTACGGATTTTTAAATACTCGTGAGCAGCGAAATGCAATATTAGATCTTTTGCAATTAAAACCAGCGTATAAAGTGTTAATTGCAATCGATACTGATCGAGCACCAGATCGCGGGGTATTAAATTTTGTTCAACAATTAATGAATAAATCACAGCAAAGTCGAATATGGTTTATTAATCAAGGTAAACAATTACATAATTGGCAATCGTTATCTTTACCGTTAGCTAATCCTAGTTGGTTAGATCAGGATAATTAATATGATAACTTCATTGAAATTAGCGATAGTTGGACATGCAAATTTTGGTAAAACTTCACTTTTGCGTGCATTAATAAGAGATAGTCATTTTGGTGATGTTTCTGATAAACCAGGTACTACTAGACATGTAGAGTCAATCAAACTTCCACTAGCGGATAACACCGACATCACTTTTTATGATACACCTGGATTTGAAGACAGTTTGGCGCTTTATGACTATATCAATCAACTTGTATCGCCAAATAGTAAGCTTGATGGAGTCGATAAATTAACGATTTTTTTACAAAGCCCAGAAGCTGAAAACCTCTTCAATCAAGAAGCAAAAGTAATCCGACAGGTGTTAAATTGTGATGCTGCTATCTATGTGATCGACGTGCGAGAGCCCGTTCTACCTAAATATCACGATGAATTAGCTATCTTAGCCAATAGCGATAAACCGATTCTTGCAGTACTTAACTTCATTTCAGCTGAGGAACAGAATGAAAAGGAATGGAAAAGATTGCTTTCAAGAATGGGGATTCATGCTATCATTGGGTTCAACGCTGTTTTTCCACCCTTAGACGGTGAAGAAAAATTGTACAATAGCTTGGCGTTATTGGTTGAACCAGCAAAAAAAATATTGGATAATTGGCTAGTTAATATTGCTAAAACTCGTGAATCACGTAATCGTACAGCTAACCAAATCATTGCAGAAGCATTAGTTGATGTGACTGCTTTTTATGAAATGGCAAAATCTGATGATAAGCAAGCTGTCGCTGACATGCAAAATAAAGTCAGGAAACGTGAACAGAAAGCAATTAATGATTTATTGAAGCTCTATCAATTCGATTCAACTCAAGAGAGTGAAGAGAATTTGCCTTTAATCAAAGGCCGTTATAATGCAGACTTGTTTAATCTTGATGCATTAAAAACGATGGGGGTTCACTTGACCAAAGGTTTTGTGTCGGGCGCTACAATCGGTGCTAGCATTGATTTAGCAACTGGTGGATTATCATTTGGTTCAGCTGCGTTAATAGGTGCAGCCGTTGGTAGTTTAATGCAAACTGCTAAGCATTATGGATCGAGAATGCGCTATCAGCTTTCTGGATTTAGTAAACTAAGTGTTGATGATGTGATCATTTGTTTTCTTTCTTTACGATTAGTTCAGCTTAAAGAGAGTTTAAATTTTCGCAGCCACGCGAACCTTAGCCCAATTAAGTTGTCTAAACTTGATGAGAATAAGTGGCAAAAAGGCGTTTTACCTAAAAGTTTAAAGGTAGCAAGACGTTATTCGCAGTGGTCTACGTTGAATAAAGGAACAAGAAGAAATGACAAGAAAAGACAATCGATTATTAACGAAGTTGCGCAGCAGCTGCGGTAGCGTTAAAAAGCGATTATTAGTAAGCTCACTAATTTTATCATTATTCGTATTATTTGGTTGTAGTAGCAGTCATAGCCAAGTATCAGTTAAATCTGATCCTGTGATGTTAGCCAAAATTGAACAGCACTACTCAAAATGGAAGAGAACACCTTACCGTTATGGTGGTACTACTTTAGCTGGTAGTGATTGTTCTGGTTTAGTTATGAACTTCTACAAAAATAGATTACAAAAGACCCTTCCAAGAAGTGCTGCTGAACAAGCTAAATTAGGTTATAAAGTTACCACGCCTAAAGCGGGTGATTTAGTCTTCTTCAAAACTGGACGTAGTCGTAGCGGATTACATGTTGGTATTTATTATGCAGATGGTAAATTCTTACATGCTTCAACTTCAAAAGGTGTTATCTATTCAAATCTGAATGAAGATTACTGGAAAAAACATTACTGGATGACACGTCGTGTGACCGGTCGTTAAAAAAGTTTAATAAATATAATAAAAAACTCTCTATATTTAGAGAGTTTTTTTTATTCCCCAAAATTAGATCTTCATTAAAGAGATTAAACGGATTAATTTAACTAATTAATCCGTTTTTAGATTTAGCTGTCAGCTGGCGTTTCTATATCGGAATAGGTTGCTAGCATCTGCAAGAATTTAAATTTGGAATTAACCATTTTTGCAGATTGTTCATGCAAGGTATTAGCAATCACTGGCTCAAGTGTTTCTAAACGACGGAATCGCTGTTCTTTGAGTAACACATCAGATAATGATTCACTGTTTGGTGCTTTTGAGTCTAGCACTAGACCCGGTTTTCCTTCTTGCATACGACGAGGATCATAACGGTATAGTGGCCAAAAACCAGATTTTACTAAATCTTTCATTTGTTCATGAGATTTAGATAAATCATAACCATGTTCTTCACAAGGACTATAAGCAATAACGAGAGAAGGGCCGTTATAGGCTTCAGCTTCTTGTAAAGCTTTTAGGGTTTGATTTAGTTGTGAGCCTAAGGCAACTTGAGCGACATAAACGTGACCATACATCATCACACTCACACCTAGATCTTTACGAGCTTTATTTTTACCTAAATCAGCAAATTTTGATACAGCTCCCATTGGCGTAGCCTTCGATTGTTGACCACCAGTATTTGAGTAACATTGAGTATCAAGAACTAAGATATTTACGTTTTCAGTGAGACTCATTACATGGTCTAATCCACCAAACCCAATATCATATGCCCAACCATCACCACCAATTGCCCATACTGATTTATCAATTAAGTAGTCAGCATCTTGTATTAGCTCTTTAGCTTCCGATGAGGTTAAATGAGCTAATTGTTGACGAAGTAAATTGACTTGCGTACGTTTTTCATCAATTGAAAGATCTGGAGATTGTAAATTGATTACAATTTCTGGTGAAATTTCGCCTGCAATATGTTCCAACAAACGTAATGCTCGTTTTTTATGTTGGTTATAGGTAATTCGATAGCCAAGGGCGAATTCGGCATTATCTTCAAATAATGAATTTGCCCATGCGGGTCCTCGGCCATTGCGATCGGTGGTATATGGTGTTGACGGTAAGTTACCCCCATAAATTGATGAACAACCGGTGGCATTAGCAATAGCGAGATGATCACCATATAATTGCGTTAATAATTTGATGTAAGGTGTTTCACCACAACCCGCACATGCACCAGAATATTCAAATAATGGTGTTAATAGTTGCGATGTGCGTATATCTATACGTTCGAGGGTTTTTATTTCACGATCTGGTAGTGCAGTAAAGTACTCATAATTAGTCCGCTGTGTTTCAAGATTATCAATGCGCGACTGCATATTGATAGCTTTGATATCAAAGTTATTGCGGTCACGTGAAGGACAAACTTCAACACACAAATTACATCCAGTACAATCTTCAGGCGCAACTTGTAATACGTAGCGTTGACCTTTCATATCTCGCGCTTTCACTTCTAGTGAGCTTAACGATTCTGGTGCATTAACTATTTCACTAACCACTTTGGCTCGAATAGCCGCATGAGGACAAGCTACTACACAATGGTTACATTGGGTACAAAGTTCGGGTTTCCAAATTGGAATTTCTTCCGCAATATTGCGTTTTTCCCATTTAGTGGTGCCAACTGGCCATGTTCCATCGGGCGGGAACGCCGAAACGGGTAAAGTATCACCTAAGCCGGCTAACATTGTTGCAGTAACCATTTTAACAAAATCAGGCGCATTGCTTGGTACGACTGATGGGCGCAATGGGCTACTTTCATCAACACAACTTAATGGAATTTGTTCAAGTGATGCGATGGCTAAATCAAGCGCTTTCCAGTTATTTTCAACAATATCTTGCCCTTTACTGCTATAACTTTTGGCAATAACTTCTTTCAGTTGAGTGATACTGAAATCATTTTTAAATATTTCAGATAAATGGAAGAAAGCGGCTTGCATTACGGTGTTTATTCTTGCCCCTAAGTTACATTCTCGAGCAATTTTAGCCGCGTTAATAATATAAAAGTGCGCTCTTTTCTTGATTAATTGAACTTGCACTTCTTTAGGTAATCTATGCCAGATTTCATTCTTACTATAAGGTGTATTAAGCAAGAAGATACCATCGTCTTTTAATCTTTCAACAATTTGGTATTTGTCGATAAACTGATCTTGATGACAACCAATAAAATGAGCACTGGTGATTAAATACGGTGAGTCAATTGGTTCGAGGTTGACTCTAAGATGAGAGGTGGTTAAACCGCCTGCCTTTTTCGAGTCATAAACAAAATAACCTTGAACATAAAATGGTGAGTTATCACCAATAATTTTAATATTATTTTTTGTTGCAGATACGGTTCCATCACTTCCCAAACCATAAAATAATGCTTCAAGTGCCGATTTTTGTGGTATTGATTGTTCTGGTAATGGTAATGATAATCCAGTTATGTCATCGTAAATACCAACAGTAAATCGAGGTTTTGGCTTCTCAGTTGCTAATTCATTAAAAATAGCTAATACCGAGCGAGGATCGAACTCTTTCGAAGATAGACCATAACGACCACCAATAATTTGTGGTAAATGGCTACGTTCACCGCGAGAAAAACTTTCAGCAAATGCTGTCATTACATCTAAATAAAGTGGTTCTGCTTGAGCGCCTGGTTCTTTGGTGCGATCCATCACCGCGATTTTTTTTACGGTTTGAGGAATAATATCAAGCAGATGTTTTGCTGAAAAAGGGCGGTATAATCTGACGATGACTACGCCAACTTTTTCATCATTTTTGATTAGATGATCAACCACTTCTTTGGTGGTACTGACCCCCGATCCCATAATGACAATAATACGTTGCGCATCTTCTGCGCCATAATATTCGAAAGGCTGGTATTTTCTACCTGTCTCTTTTTCAAATGCCTGCATCGCATCAACAACATGGTTGTAAGCATTTTCATAATAGGGATTAATGGCTTCACGACATTGGAAGTAGGTATCAGGATTAGCTGATGTTCCGCGTATTACCGGCTTATCTGGTGTTAATGCGCGAGCACGGAAAGCTTCAATAGCTTGATTAGGTAGTAAGTTACGAATTTGTTCATCACTGATTGGGTAAATTTTATTGACCTCATGTGAGGTTCTAAATCCATCAAAAAAGTGGACAAATGGTATACGACTATTGAGTGTTGCTATTTGTGAAATTAACGCTAAATCTTGAGCTTCTTGTACTGAGCTAGAACAAAGCATGGCGAAACCAGTTTGCCTGATTGACATGACATCTGAATGGTCACCAAAAATAGATAATGCATGAGTTGCAACGGTACGAGCAGCAACGTGTAAAACAAATGGTGTTAATTCTCCCGCTATTTTGTATAGCGAAGGAATCATTAATAGTAAACCTTGTGATGAGGTAAATGATGTTGCTAGTGCGCCAGTCATTAATGCGCCATGCACGGTCGAGATTGCGCCAGCTTCGGATTGCATCTCAACTACTTTTGGGGTATCACCAAATACGTTGGGCTTATTAAATTCTGCCCATGTGCTGGCTTGCTCAGCCATTGATGAACTCGGTGTAATTGGATAAATAGCAATGACTTCGTTTGCACGATATGCGACAGATGACACCGCACTATTAGCATCTGATATTATCATTAAAAAACCTTGTATTTTATCGTTTTATGACATTACTTAGTTATTATATTTTTTTGACTATTGTACCAGAAAGTAAGATAGCTTTTAGTTATTTTTGTGTTAAATTTTTCCGTTATGACTATCTGTTTTTAATCATGACCAAGCGAATTATCATTGGTAAATCGAATTCCAAAAGTTGATGATTAAGCTAACTTGACAAGTTATTTAAGTTGAAGATTTTTTGAAAGCTTACCAATGAGTAGTATCAATAGTATTGATTGGATAAAAAGTTTATATTATCCAAACAGTTGGATAATATAAACGAATAGTATTATTTAATAATTACACGCTCAGTTGATGATGATGTTTTTATTTCACCTAGTAGCCAGGCTTTTTCACCATGCTCATTAAGCAAATTGATGGCTTGGTCAGCTAACTGTTTTGGTAAAGCGATGATTAAACCAACGCCACAGTTGAAAGTACGATACATTTCCTGGCGACTGACATTACCTGCTTGTTGTAACCAATTGAAGATTGACGGCCATTGCCAGCTTGATTCATCAATAATCGCTTGAGTGTTATCCGGTAAAACACGAGGGATGTTTTCCCAAAAGCCACCACCAGTAATATGGGCAATTGCATGAACTTCGATTTTGGAAATCAAATCGAGAACAGATTTGACATAAATTTTGGTTGGAGCAAGTAGATGATCAGCTAATGGTTTTCCATCTAATTGTTCAGTAGCTGGATTTACACCACTCACTTCAATTATTTTTCGAACTAAAGAGTAGCCATTAGAGTGGGCGCCACTTGATGCTAGAGCAATTAAAGCGTCACCATCTTGTACTTTACTCCCATCAATCATTTCTGCTTTTTCAACTACGCCAACACAAAAGCCGGCTAAGTCATAATCATCACCGTGATACATTCCTGGCATTTCAGCTGTTTCACCACCAACTAAAGCGCAGCCTGATTGTTTACAACCTTCAGCGATACCTGTAACGACTGTTGCTGCAACATCAACATTAAGTTTGCCTGTTGCATAGTAATCTAAGAAGAATAACGGCTCCGCACCTTGAACAATCAAATCATTAACACACATTGCAACTAAATCAATACCAATTGATTCATGGCGGTTTAAATCCATTGCCAGACGTAATTTTGTGCCAACACCATCAGTACCTGATACTAAAATAGGTTGCTTATATTTTTGCGGAATTGCACATAATGCACCAAAACCACCTAGTCCACCCATAACCTCAGGACGTTTGGTCTCTTTTACAACAGATTTAATGCGATTTACCAGTTCATTGCCTGCATCGATATCGACACCGGCATCTTTATAGCTAAGAGATTTGTTATTTGACACGGGAGCAGTCCTTACAGTAGAAAAATTGTTTGATATTTTAGCAAGGATGAAATTTATTGGCGACTAATTATTAATAAAATAACTTATTAATTAAAGAGATTCATTGTTCTCAAACCAACTCTCTAAAATAATAATGGCAGAAGTTGCATCAACATGACCTTTTTCAAGTGCCCGATAACCACGTGAAGCAAAAATGTGTGATTTAGCCTCAACTGTGGATAATCGTTCATCTTGTAGATGTACTTGATAACCAAACATACCATGCAAACGGTTAGCAAATTTGCGAGCTCTAGCGGTTAAAGGTTGTTCTGTGCCATCCATATTTAGTGGTAGTCCAACCACTAAATAATCGGGTTTCCATTCATTAAGTACTTTTTCAATCGCTTGCCAATTAGGTATGCCATCACGAGCTTTAAATGAACAAAGTGGGTTAGCGGTTTTGGTGATGTCCTGACCAATAGCTGCACCAATACTTGCAGTACCAAAATCAAATGCAATAATAGTTGCCATTGTCTATGCATTACCCATTTGGTGAGAAATAGTACTGATATTAATGCCCAATGATTCAGCCGCTTTTTTCCAACGATCCTCAATAGCCACTTCAAAAATAATTTGTGGATCTGCTTCGGTAACTAACCAGTCATTTTTGGCTACTTCACTTTCAAGTTGTAATGATTGCCAACTTGAGTAACCCAGTGCTAGAAAGATATCTTTTGGTTGTTCTGGAGAGCCAATCGATTTCAATGCGTCAAGTGATGTGGTTATCATCACATCATCAGAAATCTGTATACTTGATGCAAACCCCTTATGAGGCGTGTGTAAAATAAAACCTTGCTCCTCGGCAAGTGGTCCACCACAAAATACTGGATGCTCAAGTTCAGCACAACTTTTTGATGCAGTGATTTCAAGACGGGACAATACGGTTTCAACATTGAGATCTATAATAGGCTTATTCAAAATAATACCCATTGCACCATCACGATTATGTTCACAGATATACACCACAGAACGACTAAATACTGAATCATGTAGTGTTGGCATTGCAATAATAAAATGATTTTTTAAATTCATACGCTCACATTGTTGTTAAATTATAATGCACATTTACCAATTTTGACTTTATGTTCTACATTACAACGCATTAATACTTCTGGATGATTGGTTTCTTCGTTAATTGATTCACCAATAATTTCAAAATCCTGTGATAAGTAAAAGTTAATCGCATCACTATTTTGTTTATACACATGTACCAATAATTCATTGTGACGCTGTTTTGCTTTTTCAACTAGCGCAGCTCCAGTTCCTTGATGACGAAAACCTTCTTCAACAAAGAGTCCAGAAATATAATTCTCAGTTAAACCTATAAAACCTACTACGCCATTAAGATCTTGAACATAGATAGTTGACATTGGAATCAACATTTTAACTATATCGTAGTTCTGTTTAAAAAATTCAAGATCAATAAAGTTGTGAGCTTGTTCATTACCTTGTAGCCATATCTTCATAATGGCTTCTAAATCTTTTGGTTGGTATTCTCTAATCATTTTTTTAACTCTTCTTATTTAATCTTGATTCAATCGCGTCCATTAAAAGCCCCGTGATTGATAAATCTGGATGGGCATTTTCAATTTCTCGTACACAAGTTGGACTAGTGACGTTAATTTCAGTTAATTTATCCCCAATTACATCAAGTCCGACAAATAAAAGTCCTTTTTGTTTTAATGTTGGTCCAATACTGTTGGCAATTTTCCAATCACTATCACTTAAAGCTCTTACTTCACCATGTCCGCCAGCGGCTAAGTTTCCACGTGTTTCACCTTTTTGAGGTATCCGCGCCAAACAATAAGGAACCGGAACACCATCGACAACTAAAATACGTTTATCACCATCTTTTATTGCTGGGATAAAATTTTGTGCCATACAGTAACGAGTATTATGCTCGGTAAGTGTTTCAATTATCACTGACACATTGGGATCATCTTGTTTGATTCTAAAAATTGACGAACCGCCCATACCATCAAGTGGTTTCAAAATAATGTCATGAAATTGTTGGTGGAAAGCCTTAATTTGTGATGTTTGGCGAGTAACTAAAGTTTCCGGCGTAAAATCAGCAAACCAAGCAGTAAATAATTTTTCATTACAATCACGTAAGCTTTGTGGCTTATTAACCACTAATACGCCTTTATCTTCAGCGCGTTCTAAAATATAAGTCGCATAGATAAATTCGGTATCAAAAGGCGGATCTTTACGCATTAGTATCACATCGAGTTCACTTAATGCTATTGTTTGTTCGTCACCAAAATCAAACCAATGTTCACTATTGTTATGAACTGTTAGTATACGAGTGGTTGCACTTGCTTCACCATTACGTAAAAATAGATCATTCATCTCCATATAATAGAGTTGATAACCTCGCTTTTGTGCTTCAAGCAGCATAGCAAAGCTGGTATCTTTTTTTAATTTGATATGGCTGATGGGGTCCATAACAATACCAAGTTTAATCATGTTGACTCCTTACTGATTTTATCTGATTGCATTGAATTTGCTGTTGATGACTTGCACACTTTTCTACCTATTTAATATCGCTTATGAGAAAACAAGGCCGAGCGTGGTTTTAGCAATAAAAATCAAGTTTTGAACTATCATACTCGTTACCGATTAATAAGCAAAGCAATCAATTGTTAACTCATTCATTTTGGGTGATTAACCTAAATCACCTAAACGAACTTGAAGGGCGGTTATGGCTGTTAGTGCAGCTGTTTCAGTTCGTAAAACTCGTGGACCGAGTAAAATATCTGTAAACTGATATTGATGCGTCATCTGAATTTCTTCGTTAGATAGCCCACCTTCTGGTCCAATTAATAAACTAATGTTTTTATCCTCAGACGACAGTTGATTTATGCCTTTTTCTGCTTTTGGATGTAAGTTGAGTTTTAAGCTATCAGTTAAACTTGCACACCAATTTTCTAATTTCATTACCGAGTTTATGGTAGGAATGATGTTACGCCCACATTGTTCACAGGCAGAAATAACAATTTTTTGCCATTGTTGAACCTTTTTTTCAAGCCTTTCTTGATCGAGCTTTACGCCACAGCGTTCAGAAAGTAGTGGGGTAATGGTGCTTACTCCTAATTCAACTGATTTTTGAATAGTAAACTCCATTTTATCACCACGAGAAATAACTTGGCCTAAATGAATGTTTAAAGGTGATTCTCGATCATCAAAAACAGTCGTTGCTGTTTTTACAACAACGTTTTTTTTGTTTACTTCATGGATCACTGCTGGGGTAATTTGGTTAGAGCCGTCAAACAAGGTCACTGATTCGCCAGGCTTCATTCTTAATACACGGATCAGGTGATTAAAAGCATTATCGTCCAAGGTAATTAGGCTATTTTGGTTGATGGTGTAGGGTTGAAAAATTCGAGTCATATCATCTTTTATTCACTATTATTTGAAATAAATTATAGCGTAATTTAATAAGATTCGGTAATCTCTATTTTAAACAATATCAATGCTTGGAATTGAATATGACATTAACGATTAAAGATAGAGTATTAATTGAATCTCTAACAGTTTATACCACAATTGGTGTTTATGATTGGGAAAAAAACATCAAACAGAAGCTAGTCCTTGATTTAGAAATGGCTTGGGATAATAAGCCAGCAGGAAAGAGTGATAATGTAGAATTTTGCTTAGACTATTTCGTTGTTTCACAATCAATAACATCATTTATTGAAGCAAATAAATTTGAGCTTATTGAAACGGTAGCTGAACGAGTTGCACAGTTAGTTATTGAACAATTTTCAGTTCAATGGTTAAAAATCAAAGTTTCAAAACCAGATGCGATTGCTAATGCAGGTAATGTTGCTGTGATTATTGAACGTAGTATTAATTAACTCAACAAATTAATGAATAAAAAAAACGAAACGCTAGATAAAGCCCTTAATGAGCGAAGTGATAATTTACATCATAGAGCTTTTAAAAATAGTGAGCCTTTTTCAATTAAATTGACTGACGCTTTACGTTGGCGCCTTAAACGTAAGGTCTTACCCCCAAAAGCGGGATATCAAGTATTTAACCAAACTTGGTGTAGCTCAATTGATTTAAATTTAGAAGGTGATAGAGTCTGGTGGATAGGGCATTCAACTACGTTAATAAGACTTAATAATAAATGGATATTAACCGATCCGGTTTTTTCCAACCGAGTCTCGCCGTTCCAATTTATTGGCCCCAAACGACGAACTAAACCCGCTATTACTATCGATAAATTACCAACGATTGATGTAGTTTTGATATCGCATAGCCATTATGACCATCTTGATTTTAATAGTATAAGGCAACTGGTAAAACGTTTTCCACAAATGACTATTTTAGTTCCCCTAGGGCTCAAAACCAAACTATTAAAATGGGGAGCGAAGCAAGTTATTGAGTTGGACTGGTGGCAATCTTCTAATATTGGTGGAATAACGTTTACTGCGACACCAGCAAAGCATTGGAGTAATCGTGGTGCTTTTGATGTCAACAAATCATTATGGTGTGGTTGGATAATGCAGAATGATGACTCGCCGTTATCAAAAAATATCTACTTTATGGGGGATACCGGCTATTCAACCAGTTTAAAGAAAATTGGCGAAAGGTTTAAGCAAATCGATCTAGCCTTAATCCCCATCGGCGCATATGCACCGCGTTGGTTTATGCAATCACAGCACATCGACCCTCAACAAGCATTGCAACTGTATGATGAATTAAATTGCCAATCAGCGATCGCCATTCATTGGGGAGCTTTTGAATTAGCTGATGAATCGTTAGATGAACCACCGTTTTTATTAAATTCTTTGAAGAAAGGTCGTGCTTTTCACGTAATAAAAATAGGTGATAGCTTTGCTATCAATCAGTTTAATAATGCATTAGAATAATGAATAAATTATAGGATAACTAAATATTTGCGAGGGGATATGATGAAACCAGTAATTATCGCACTAACTTGCCTTACACTAAGTTTAAGTTTAACAGCTTGTGGTGGTAAAAATGATGAAGGCAAACAGTACCATTGGTCAAAAGCTCACGGTGTGCTTGAAGATTGCCGAGGGGTGATGAATAAATCAGAACAATGCCAAAAAAATTCAAACAATCAACAGTACTTATTCCAAATAGATAGGTATTAATATGAGCGCTTGGCTTGTTTATGCTTTGCTATCGGCAATTACCGCTGCCTGTGTTGCAATTTTAGGTAAAATTGGTTTACAACACCTTGATGCCAATACTGCAACAGCAATACGGGCTATTGTTATGGCGATTTTTTTAGTTGGCGTGGTTGCCGTGCAAGGAAAGCTAAATCTAATTAACACGTTCTTTAACGATAAGAAAGCATTACTTATTATCGCATTGAGTGGAGTCGCTGGAGCATTATCTTGGTTATTCTACTTCATGGCAATTAAAGAAGGTAAAGTCTCGCAAGTTGCCCCGATTGATAAACTTAGCGTTGTTTTTGCCGTAATTTTTGCTGTTATTATCTTTGGCGAAAAAATTTCATTTCTTTCAGCCATTGGTGTTGCCATGATTGCTGCAGGTGCTGTTTTAGTTGCGCTATTTTAATAAATTATTAAACAGCTCAACTGTCACATATTCACCTTTAGCAACATTGCCTCTTTCTTGCTCAAGGATGATAAAGCAGTTGGCATGATTAAACGACTGAGTTAGATGTGAGCCTTGTTGACCAGTTGAAGCAACTTCTAATTCACCTTCAGAATTAACTTGCAACACACCGCGTTGAAAATCTAATCGGCCAACACTTTTTTTAAGATTCGTTGCTGCTTTAACTTTAAATGACAGATTGTTAGAGGTTAAATGCTCTCCTGACAGTGCTAAAATCAAAGGCTGAACTAACTGATAGAAAGTGACCAATGTCGAAACTGGATTGCCGGGTAATCCACAAAACAACGCATCACCTATCTTTCCAAAAGCAAACGGCTTACCGGGTTTTATAGCAATTTTCCAGAAATTAATTTTACCCAGTGTTTCTAAAGCTGTTTTTGTATAATCTGCATCACCAACAGAAACGCCACCGCTTGTAATCACTAAATCAGCAAGTTTAGACGCTGTTTCAAGTGATTGCTTAATTCGGTTCGGATCATCGGCAATAATACCTAAATCGATAATTTGGCAATTTAATTTAGATAATAATAATTTTAGCGTAAATCGATTACTATCATAAATTGCACTTTTGTTTGTTAGCGGATCACCAATATCGGTTAATTCATTTCCGGTTGAAAAGATAGCGACTTTTATTTTTTTATAGACGACTAATTCAGTTATACCAAGCGTGGCTAAACTTGATAGTGTTGGAATGGTTAAACGTGTACCTTTAGTCACCACCACCGAATCTTGTTTAACATCTTCGCCGATACAACGAATATTGCTACCTAATTTAATATCACCTAAAAAATTAATACCTGACTCTGTTTGCTCTGTCTCTTCTTGCATCACCACAGCATCAGCTTGTTCAGGAACAGGCGCGCCAGTCATAATGCGTAAGCAACTCCCTGAAGGCCAATTCAGATTTGAGATATCATCTCCAGCAAAAATAGTACCGGCTAAAGGTAATAATTTCGATTGATTGATATCAGCTAACCTTACCGCATAACCATCCATAGCCGAATTGTTAAAACTTGGTACATTAATTGGAGAAATAACCGGTTCAGCAGTAACACAATCTAAGGCGTCAAATAATGCAACTTTTTCACTTGAAAGTTGATTGTATAATGATGATGCTTCAAGTATATTTTTTTTAGCTTGCTCAAAGGTTAATAACATAAATGAAGCTCCTTATAATTGATTATCCATTCAGGGAAGAGTGATATTGGCGAGTTATTAATTTTACAAAATTGAAATAAATAGGGTGCGGTATTAAACTGCACCCATTAAAACTTGATTATACATTAAATAAGAAATTCATAATATCGCCATCTTGCACGACATAATCTTTTCCTTCTGAACGCATTTTTCCTGCTTCTTTAGCACCTTGTTCACCACCATATTTGATAAAATCATCAAAGGCAATGGTTTGTGCACGGATAAATCCTTTTTCAAAATCGGTGTGAATTTTCCCCGCAGCTTGAGGTGCAGTATCACCAACCGAGATAGTCCAAGCACGAACTTCCTTAACGCCAGCAGTAAAATAAGTTTGTAAGTTAAGTAAACTATAACCCGCGCGGATAACTCTATTTAGACCCGGTTCGGTTAAACCAAGATCTTGCATAAATTCATCACGATCAGCATCATCAAGCTCAGCAAGTTCTGCCTCAATAGCTGCACAAACTGGTACTACGACAGCTTTTTCTTGTTCAGCGATGGCTTTCACTTTATCTAAAAACGGATTGTTTTCAAAACCATCTTCATTGACATTCGCAATGTACATAGTGGGTTTTAACGTTAAGAAACTAAGATATTTAATCGCATCTAGTTCTTCTTTACTTAAATCTAAAAGTAATAATTTTTTACCTTGTTCAAGGTGAGGAAGGCACTTTTCAAGAATCTCAAGTTCATATTTAGCGTCTTTATCACCACCTTTGGCTCGTTTTTGTAAACGGGTAATAGCGCGTTCACAGGCTTCAAGATCGGCTAACGCAAGTTCTGTGTTAATAATTTCGATATCTTCAGCTGGATCGATTTTACCTGCAACATGAACAATGTTTTCGTTTTCAAAACAACGAACAACATGGCCAATTGCTTCGGTTTCACGAATATTAGCTAAGAATTGGTTACCAAGTCCTTCACCTTTAGATGCACCTTTTACTAAACCTGCGATATCAACAAATTCCATGGTCGTTGGTAATGTTCGTTGCGGCTTAACAATTTCCGCTAATTGATCTAAACGCGGATCGGGCATTGGCACTACGCCTGTATTAGGTTCGATGGTACAAAACGGAAAGTTAGCCGCTTCAATCCCAGCTTTAGTTAGTGCATTAAAAAGCGTTGATTTACCCACATTTGGTAGACCGACAATTCCACATTTAAATCCCATATTGTTTATTACCTTGTGTTATAAAAATCTTAAACAATGATTATATACTAAATTGCACTAATTGTGCTAATGTTGATGATATAAGAAGATCGAAATCAACACTTAAAACGATACTATGCTTAATCTCAAAATAGTTTTATTAACAGTATGATTGTTAGCTAATTTTGAAAGGTTAATCCGAGCTGATATAATTGATTTTTTTTCACTCCATAAATTTCAGCAGTAATCGCAGCGGCTTTTTTTAAAGGTAGCTCATTTAATAACAGTTTTAGTGTATTAATTGCTTTTGCATCAATCACATCATCCGTTTTACTCACACCTTCGGCAATTAAAACGAATTCGCCTTTTTGTCGGTTACTATCTTCTTCTAACCATTCAATCAGATCTTTTATGGAAAAATGGACGATGGTTTCCCATGTTTTGGTCAGCTCTTTAGCTAACACAATCTGTCTATCGCTTCCCCAAATGGTTTGCATATCATGCAAGGTATCTAAAAGTCGATGCGTTGATTCGTAAAAAATCATAGTTCGTGGTTCATCAATTAACGTAGTGAGATAATCTTGTCGAGCTTTTGTTTTAGCCGGTAAAAATCCCTCATAACTAAATCTATCGGAAGGTAATCCAGCCACTGAGAGTGCCGCAATGGCCGCACATGCACCAGGGATGGGTACTACATTAATATTATTTTCACGGCAAGCTTTCACTAAATGATAACCGGGGTCATTAATTAATGGTGTGCCTGCATCAGATATTAACGCTATTGATAATCCTGATTTAAGTTTTTCAATTAATAGTTGTGATTTTTCTTGCTCATTATGATCATGTAAGGCGAACAATTTGGCTTTAATCCCCAAATGTTGCAAAAGCAGCCCACTATGACGGGTATCTTCAGCCGCAATTAAGTCAACTTGCTTAAGTGTATTAATCGCGCGAAGGGTAATATCATCTAAATTACCAATAGGTGTTGCTACAATATATAAAGTCATTATTTTGGGATCACTGTAAATTTTTAAGTCTTAAATATACTATACCAAATTTAATGTACATACTCCTAGTGCCGAAAAAAGTCTTAATCAATAAAACATAGACGAATAATAGGGCATTTATTAAACCAAATTTTAGCAATCATTTTATACTCAATTTGGTGACAGATTTCATCTAAAAATCGCCTAAATAACTTACAATAAGCAACATAAACTGTAAAATTTGCCGAATTTACAGTTTTTAAGCAATAAAAATGCTATTTTAGCTGTGATTTTATTGATTTAGCTTGCTGGTAATTAATATAATAGCTTTTTGTTATAAAAACGATAAAATGTTCGTATTAAAACTATATATATAAATGAAAGGTGTTATTGTGAAAAAAATTCTCACATTAAGTTGTTTAAGTTTGATGATTTCTGCTTGTACGCAGACAAATCCAGCTGATATCGAAGATATATCTGATTCATCGAGATCTTCTACCTCCTCGGTTTACACAAAACCGCCTGAAATTATTTCCAAAGGTAATCGAGCGCCATCATCTACATCAACTTATACACCATCGGCGCCAGCATCTCGTAATTCGACTAGCGGTTCAACTAGTCAAGGTGTTGTGACATCTAATGAACGTATTGTCTATAATCGTGATTATAATGATATTCCAAAAGGTGGCTATCAAGGTGATACTTACACCGTCAAACGAGGCGATACACTGTTTTATATTGCTTGGGTAACCGGTAATGATTATCGAGCATTAGCTGCTAAAAATAATATCAAAGAACCTTTTGCTGTTAGTGTAGGTCAAGTGCTTGATGTTAGCGGTGGCACAACGATCGTTGAAACTAAAAAAACCACGTCAACGAATACTCCTGCTCAGACTAGTTCAACAAAACCAGTTGTAACAACAGTAACTACTACAACAACTACTACATCTGGTACTAATAAACCAACCAATACAGTTGAAACTACTGAAACTGTAACTGAACCGGCTTCAACCACATCGCCATCGCCATCTAGCTCAACATCGAATGTTGCCAATATTACATGGCAATGGCCGGCACAAGGTAAGATCATTGAAAAATTTTCTAATGCCACTAAAGGTATAGATATTGCTGGTTCATTAGGCGCTAAAGTCGTTGCAGCAGCGGATGGTCGAGTGGTTTATTCTGGTAATGCATTACCAGGTTATGGTAACTTAATCATTGTAAAACACAATGATGACTATTTAACGGCGTATGCGCATAACCAAACTATTTTGGTTAAAGAACAACAAAATGTTCGAGCAGGTGAACAAATTGCGACAATGGGCGCAACGGGAACTTCATCAGTACGGCTACACTTTGAAATTCGTTATAAAGCGCAATCAGTCGATCCATTAAAATACTTATCTAAATAATAAGTGTTTAAAACGATTAAAACGTTAAAAATGCACTTAATCAAACGTGCATTTTTAACGAAAGTCCAATTCATTTAACCATTTTATTTTACGTAACTAAGGAGTTATATTCATGGCAGTAAAAAAATTAGTTCTTATTCGTCACGGAGAAAGCGTTTGGAATCAAGAAAACCGTTTTTGTGGTTGGACTGATGTTGATTTATCTGACAAAGGTAACAAAGAAGCTGCTGAAGCAGGTAAATTACTAAAACAAGAAGGCTTTACATTTGACTATGCATATACTTCAGTTTTAAAACGCGCAATTCATACATTATGGCACATCCTTGATGAAGTTGATCAAGCATGGTTACCGGTTGAAAAGAACTGGAAATTAAACGAACGTCATTATGGTGCGTTACAAGGTTTAAATAAAGCTGAAACTGCTGCTAAATATGGTGATGATCAAGTTAAATTATGGCGTCGTGGTTTTGCTATCACTCCTCCTGCACTTGAAAAATCAGATGAGCGCTTCCCTGGTCACGATTCACGATATAGCAAATTACCAGAATCAGAATTACCATTAACTGAAAGCCTAGCATTAACAATTAAACGTGTACTTCCTTATTGGGAATCAACTATTGCACCACGTGTTGCAAAAGGTGAACGTGTTATTATTGCAGCTCACGGTAACTCTCTTCGTGCTCTAGTTAAGCATTTAGACAATATCAGTGATGATGACATTATCGATGTTAACATTCCAACTGGCGTACCATTAGTTTATGAATTTGATGACAATATGAAAGTTGTTAAACATTACTACTTAGGTAATGCTGATGAAATCGCAGCTAAACAAGCAGCGGTAGCAAACCAAGGTAAAGCCAAATAATTTATTCATCAAAAAGGTAAGTCGAGAGACTTACCTTTTACTTTTAGTGTTACTGATAATTACTATTTAACTTTTTGAGACGCAAATTTTGTCTAAAATTTACTATATTTATGGCGTAATGAATGCCGGAAAATCCACTGAATTACTACAAATAGATCATAACTATTTAAGTAATAATATGCAGACATTATTACTTAAATCATCGGTCGATACTCGCGACTCCGCAGTTGAGATTGTATCTCGACTTGGATTACGTAAAAAAGCATTACAACTTGATGATAATACTGTTGATGGTATTATTGAACAGATCAAACAAAATAACTATGCGTGTATTTTGATTGATGAAAGTCAATTTTTATCGTCCAATACCATATGGAAGTTGTCAGACGTATGCGATGAGTTTGGCGTTCCAATGATGTTTTTTGGATTAAAGACCGATTATATGGGACATTTGTTTGAAGGTTCGAAAACATTATTAGAAATTGCTGATAATTATAGAGAACTTAAAACCGTATGCTGGTGCGGTAAAAAAGCGACAATGATTCTGTTAGAAGGTGAAAACGGACAAATCGTTAAATTTGGTAATTCAATTCATCTTGGTGATAGTGAATACCATTCAGTTTGTCGAAAACACTGGAAAGCAGGGAAGGTAAGACCCAATTAACGCATATCCTTGCTTATGATGGATATATATTTTAATTATAATTATAAGGAATTAATCTCATGAAAATTAGAAATCTTACGTTAGCTCTAGCGCTTGGAGCAATCTCCTATTCTGCCAATGCTACACATTATATTATTACTGACACCGACATTCAAATTAGAAAAGGTGGCTGGGTAGTATCAAGTGATCAGCATGCAAAAGGTGCACCGAATTTTTATTTAAGAAATACAGTTCTTAGAGGTGGGCTTCAAAATGATGTTGAAGTTTTAACTATTAAAAGTGATGGATTGACTATTAAATTAAGCCCAACTCGTGGTCTAGGTATCCTTTCAGTTGAAGGTGATGGAGTCCGTTTAGGTTGGGATTCCCCGGTTGAAGAAATCGTTCATCCAAATAATATCAACTTAGAAAGCCGTGGTGGTAATGGTTGGTTAGATGGTTTTAATGAAATGATGGTTCGTTGTGGTTTTGAATGGACAGGTCATGCAGTACAAGCTGATGGAATGATGTATACCCTTCATGGACGTGCGCAAAATACACCTGTTTCAAAACTGTTTGTTGATATTGAAGACGAAGCACCATACACCATTACCGTTAGTGGTCTTATCAAAGAAAAAGCTTTCAAAAAAAGCAATTTAGAAACTTGGGTTAGAATTTCTCATGTACCAGGAACTAAAGAGTTTACTGTTCACGATACTGTGACTAACCAAGGTGATTACCCGCGTGATTATCAAATTATCTATCACAGCAATTTTGGTACACCAATCCTTGAAGAAGGGGCAAAATTTGTTGCACCTGTTAAAGAAGTTTCACCATTCAATGATTATGCGGCTACCGGCCTTAAAAATTGGCAAACCTATTTAGGACCAACAAAAAACTTTGACGAAATGGTTTATAACATCTTCCCTTATGCGGATTCAAAAAATCAAACTCAAGTGATGTTGGCTAACAAAGCAGGTGATAAAGGGGTTGGTATTTCATTTAATACTAAACAGTTACCAGTGCTTACATTATGGAAAAACACCGATACGCTTAAACAAGGTTACGTGACCGGTATTGAGCCAGGTACAAGCTTTGCCTATCCAGTTACTATTGAACGTGAACAAAAACGTGTTCCTCAATTAGAACCAGGTAAAAGCGCTGACTTTAAGCTAACATATAGCTTATTATCAAATAAAGAAGCTGTAAAAACTTATGGTGACAAAATTAAAACCATCCAAGGTAAACAAACTACAAAAGTAGTTGAACAACCAATGGCTAAAGAATAAGTTATATCAAATTCCACCGCTAACAAAAAGGTTAGCGGTGACTTTCACTCCGCGATTAAAAAAATTCCCATACCTTAACGCACTAATCTAAGTTAAAATAAATTCAGAAATTTGACTGTAGGAATCAATATGAGAAGAATGATAGTTGGTATAAGTGGCGCAACAGGCTTTGCTTATGGTATAAAAGCTTTAGAACTCCTAAAACCAATGGACATTCAAACCCATCTTGTCATATCAAAAGCGGCTAAAATAACCGGGAATTACGAACATTCTAAATCCCAGTTAGCACAATTAGAATCTTTAGCCGATATGGTCTATTCGGTTGACAATATTGGCGCTGCAATTGCTAGTGGGTCATATAAAACAATGGGCATGTTAGTTGCACCTTGCTCGATGCGAACACTGGCAGCAATAGCTCATGGTCTATCTGATAATTTATTAACACGCGCTGCTGATGTCGTTTTAAAAGAGCGTCGTCGCTTAGTGTTAATGACACGAGAAGCCCCATTACATCTAGGACACATTAAAAATATGGAAGCGGTGACATTAATGGGGGGAATTATTTTTCCACCTGTTCCTGCGTTATATCAACATATTGAAAGTGTCGATGATATTATCACTCATAGTGTTGCCAGAGCGCTTGATCTGTTTGATATTGATGTACCTAGTTTACCGCGCTGGGGTGAGGATATGAGTCTTAATCAAAAATTTGAATAAAATAATGAAATCATCTGACCATAAAATCGTGCAATTTATTAAACAGCAACATGTGTTAAGTTTGAGCCTAATATTAGCAGAAAACCAACCTTGGTCATGCAACGCATTTTATGTATTTGATGAAGTTAATTGGTGCTTATATTTCTTATCAGAATTGAAAACCCAACACGCACAAGCGATGCTAAAAAATCCTAATGTTGCTGGCACGATTAGCATTAGTCCAAAATCGATTGCCAAAATTCAAGGGATACAATTTACGGGCAACGCTCAATTGCTTGCTGAGAATCAAGCAAGTCATGCTTATAAACTTTATTATCATGCCTTTCCTTTTGCCAGAGTGATGAAAGCACCGATTTGGTCTATTCAATTGCAACAAATCAAGATGACAAATAACCTAATGGGTTTTGCGCATAAAACCCATTGGCAACGTAATGAAGGCCTTTAAAAGCAGACTTAGCTTTCGAAAATAAACATCATCCAGCGAATGATATTAACATCGAATTATTTTGGGGGGATTCCTTCTTCGAATTCAGGATAACCATCACAAATAATATCCCAATTCGCTTTTGAACCGGTATAAATATGAATACGCTTTTCTGCATTAATTGGTTCATTAATTAGGCCAATACGTAATCGATAACTATGATTATCATTATCACGACTAGAAAAAAGGTGTGAACCACATTGACCACAAAAATGGCGATTAACGCCTGAGCATGAAAAAATTTTTATCTTTTCTTCGCCATTAATAAAAGTTAAATCTTCCTTGTTAATGGCTGTTGCAGCATTAAAAGCCGAACCTGTTTGTTTGCGACAACGCGAGCAATGACAATACACAATTGTTTTAATCTCATTATTTAGTTGATAGACAACCTTGCCACATAAACAACTTCCTGTCATCATAATTTATTTACCTTTTTTATTTATCATTTGTTAACACATTATAAAGACAGATAAAAATAAATTACAAGTAATTTAAAAAATAGATAAAAAAAGTTGAGGAGCGGGGTTTTTGAGGAAAAAAAGCACCAATAATTAGTGCCAATAATCAAATAAACTAAATTTACTTATTTATCCGATTTATTCCCTTCAAATACATTAAAATCAGAAATAAGTTAGGAATAACTTAAAAAATAGAAAAAAAGTTGAGGAGCGGGGTTTTTGAGGAGAAAAAGGCACCAATAATTAGTGCCTATAATCGAATATCTTTTTATATAAGAGAAAAACAGTCAGCATTTTTCAATAAAATAGCGCATTATGCGGTTATCGGTCGTTAGTTCGGGATGGAATGAGCAGACTAAAATATTATCTTGCTCTGCCATTACGCAATGATTATCAATAAAAGCAAGTTGTGTGACTTGCTTGCCCGCCTTAGCAATATAGGGCGCTCGGATAAAAACAGCTGGAACTTGCTTGCCAATAGGTGCAATATCTAACATCGTCTCAAAGCTAGCAATTTGCCGACCAAATCCATTACGTTCAACCACAATATCCATCAAACCCAGTTGTTCAACTTCGCTATGGCTTGTTTCATTACCGCAAAGCACCAAACCCGCGCAGGTACCAAAGATCCCTTTACCTTGCTTGGCAAACTCTTGGATTGGTTCAAATAAGCCATTTTGCCGAATTAAACGACTTATTGCTGTTGATTCACCACCCGGAATAATTAAACCATCAACTTGACTCAATTGCTCGGGCTTTTTTACTGCAATTGGGATGACTAAATCAATAGTTGCAAGCATATTTAAATGTTCAGTCACTGCGCCTTGTAAATTAAGCACACCAATGGTTTTACTTGCTTTTGAGCTCATTACCAACCTCGCTCCTGCATTCTTTCAGATTCGCTTAATTTACTAATTTCGATACCTTTCATCGCTCCACCTAATCCTTTTGAAAGTTCAGCTAATCTTGGATAATCGTCAAAATATGTTGTTGCTTGAACGATTGCTTTAGCGAATTTTTCCGGATTTTGCGATTTAAAAATACCTGAACCAACAAACACACCATCGGCACCAAGTTGCATCATCAATGCAGCATCAGCAGGCGTAGCAATGCCACCAGCAGCAAAATTAACAACCGGTAGTTTACCCAGTTGTTTGATTTGTAATATCAACTCATAAGGTGCACCAATCTCTTTAGCAAATGTCATCAACTCATCTTTTGATTTACCAACAACTAAACGAATTTGTTCATTCACTCGACGTATATGCCTTACTGCTTCTACAATATTACCTGTTCCTGGTTCACCTTTGGTGCGTAGCATCGAAGCACCTTCACCAATTCGACGCAGTGCTTCGCCTAAGTCACGACAACCACAAACAAAAGGTACGGTAAATTCATCTTTCAATAAATGATATTGTTCATCCGCTGGTGTCAGCACTTCGCTTTCATCAATATAATCTACGCCCATGGACTCTAAAATGCGTGCCTCAACGATATGACCGATTCGCGCTTTTGCCATAACAGGTATGGTAACTGCTTTCATCACTTCTTCAACGATTGTTGGATCAGCCATTCGTGCTACGCCTCCAGCAGCGCGTATATCAGAGGGAACACGTTCTAAAGCCATTACAGCCACTGCACCTGCTTGCTCAGCAATTTTTGCTTGTTCGGCATTAACTACATCCATAATCACACCGCCTTTTTGCATCTGTGCCATGCCACGTTTTACTGTTTGTGTACCTGTTTTCATGATTACTCCTAATTAAATAAAGTATTATTCAAAATAAAATTGCTACAATAAACAGCCAATTGGACTATAATTAACCCATCCAATTATGCATAAATCAAAAAACTGATAGACGATGTGGAATAAACAAAAATTAGCGGCTTTTGACGGAGCACTATTTAAAAAAGTGATCCAGTTGATTGAAAATTACATTGAACAAGGGGTATTAATAGCGGGTGAGAGATTACCATCAGAGCGAGAGTTGGCTAAAAATCTGCACGTTAACCGCTCCACTATTGTCCATGCGCTAGATATCTTAACTGAACGTAATGTATTGGTTCGTAAGCAGGGTAGTGGAACCTTTATTAATGATCAAAAATGGGGGCTTCAAGCTTACTCCACCATTAACTGGCGACTGCCAGCCCATTTCTATCAAAATCGCAAAAGTGTATATCAACAAAAAGTATTTCAGACTCGTCAGCAAATGGCGAACATCTGTGATTTGGCTAATGGTGATTTACCAACTCATATGATGCCCAAATTAATGTTACCCAATATCACCTCTCATGAAATGGTTGCTTATGAAAAGCAAAGCGACATATTGCAATTGGGTCTACCTACACTCAAAGTGCAGATCGCCAATTATATGTTGAACCAATTTGGTATGATGGTTGATACCGATCAAATTTTAATAACCTCAGGAACGCAGCAATCCCTCTTTTTAATTACTCAAGGATTATTAAAACCTGGCGATGCAATAGGCATTGAATCACCTTCATATTTCTATTCATTACCACTATTTCAAGCAGCAGGCTTGCGGTTATATGGTATTGAGTGTGATGCTGAAGGGATAACCTTAGAGAGTTTACAAAAAGTCAGTTTAGAACGGCAAATTAAATGGTTATTTCTAAATCCAATATTTCAAAATCCAACGGGATGTGTGATGAGTAATCATCGAAAAAAACAGATATTGGCATTTTGTCGAAAGCAGTGTATTGGTATTGTTGAGGATGATGCTTATAGTGGGTTAGCTTTTGATCAAAAGAGTCATATCGACCCGATAAAAAAATATGATACCAGTAATCAAGTTATCTATTTAGGATCATTATCCAAATATATTGGTCGCAATATACGTATTGGTTGGATGATTGCACCGAAAGAAATTATCGAAAAACTAGCCAATATAAGGCATCACATTGACTCGGGATTAAGTATATTACCGCAACTTTTAGCTGAAGAATATTTGACTCATCACTACCAATCCCATCAAGAATGGTTACGCCAGCAATTAAAACAGAAGGCTAACCAACTAATAGATTGGCTTGATGACTATTTTAAAGGTGACATCAATTACCAGATACCCACAGGCGGTTTTCATCTATATGCCCATTTGCCCGTTAGCAGTCAGGCACAAGAGTTGGCTATTTTAAATCAATTACTAGCAAAGCATATAATAGTGTCACAAGGCACTGACTTTGGGGATCGAGTTGGCGCTATACGTTTAAGTTATGGTCATTTTGCAAAAGATTTGATGAGATAAAGCGAACTAAGTTTTTATTGATTGTTCTAACAGGTATTTGGCGTTAATAAATAGATCATAACTGCCTAGACAAACAAGGTAGGGTTAATCGGTAAACTTCAAATCTCATTATTGGATTGAATCTCAGCTAAATAATCACAAAACTATCAAAAAATCGCGGTTTTTATGCCTTATTAGCTATATTATATGATATAACAATTTGCGTTTGATATAAGGCATTCGTAGCAATAACATTTATTATTAAAAACCATATCCGATTACTTAAAATAGATTCACATAAAAAATCTTATCATTTTATTTACAAAATATTATCTGAAACCACGGTACACCAATATTTAACTCACTTGCTATATATGTTAGATTATTTGCTCCTTTCATATATAAGCAGGTAGGCTGATTTTGAATCTTTCTCCAAAAGCTTTTCACTATTTGGGTGTTATCGCAACACTTGCATCATTAGGAATGTACGTATCGTATATCCCACAAATTATCGACAATCTTCATGGATTTAAAGCTAATCCAACTCAACCTTTAGCGGCAGCAATTAACTGCTCATTATGGGTCTGTTATGGCTTATTACGACAAAAAAAGGATTGGCCAATTGCAATAGCTAATTTTCCAGGGGTATTATTTGGTTTAACCGCGTTTATTACTGCTTTATAAATTCTTGTTTTAACTCCCTTATATTTTCTTTATACAGCATAATATATGCTGTATTTTTTTATAATCACAATTCTTATGAAATAGGCTAGATAATTGTTACTCAAAAATTGAGAAATCAGAGAAGATTAAAAATTAACCTTGCATATAACTTATTAATTATTATATTGTTATGGAGTTATCAACAGGTTTGTTAAATACTTATCAAATAATAAAGTGAATAATTTAATCGATTAATCTAATTTATCGATTTACTATTGTTATCTAATAGTGATTAGACTATAGTAAAAGTCAGCCTATTTTTTAGGCTGGATTCATCTTCAAAATCTATCAGAATGTTATTTATACAAAGATTAACTAAATTTGATGATTAACAAATGAGTTTTATAAAATAAGGAAATCACCATGGCTGATATTAATCTTTCCGATGATTTGATAAAAGATTTTATCTACTCAATGTACCGTAAAGAGGTATTATTAAATTTAAAAGGTGTGGTTTTGACTGAAGAAGATCGCAAACAACTCCACGCAAAAAGAGACTTTGTAAATCAATTATCTGAAGCCGAATTATCCGATATTCGCTCATGGGTTCTAGATAAATTAAAATTACTTGAAAACCAACACCAAGAGCAGAATTAACTAAAAAATCTATACTAAGCTAGCTTTTTCAAATCTATTGATAAAATTTATTTGCAGCGTTATTCAAAACGATATGGACAGTTTAAACAATCGTTTTATAATGCATCAGTTACTCGATAATCTTAAGGAAAGATCATGAAAAAGTTAGCAGTAGTGTTATTATTAGGTCTCCCAGTTATTGCATCTGCGTCCAATTGTGACGAAATTAGTGCAAATATCGCCGAAAAAATTAAAAATAACGGTGTTAATGAAAATAGCTTCCAATTAAAACTTGTTCCTCAAGATGAACAAAATATTGAAGGTAAAATCGTTGGATCATGTGATCGAGGTAAACAAAGCATTGTTTATATTCGTACACCATCATCAAAATCAGTTAAAGATGAGCCTGAAACACCTGTTGAAATCACACCACAACCCGTCGAGTGCTACAGCCCTAGTAACGCTCCAGTTCAAACGCCAGCTTCGGCACCAGTAGAAAAAGTTCAAACTCCAGAGCCGACTTCTACAGAATCTCAGGAAACTGAACAAAAAGCAGAATAAACGGAAATTTAAGTAACCATTTTATAAATTTTATAATTTGTTTAACCGGGGTGCTATAGGCTGAGATTATACCCGTTGAACCTGATTCGGTTAATACCGACGAAGGGAGTTTAAAACACGTCTATTATAGAAATCTGTTTAACTCCTTATAGCGAATTTGTCAAAAAGGAGTCATTATGCCATCATTTAACTCACTGATTGAATCAAGCGAGTGGAAACACTATATTCAACATGATTTTGTTCAACAATTAGGAAAAGGCACATTACACTTAACCTGTTTTCAATACTACCTGAAACAAGATTATCTTTTTTTAATCAACTTTTCCCGAGCTTGGGGACTTGCAGTATATAAAAGTCACGACATTGCTCAAATTCGTCAATCATTAGAGAGTTTAAAAATCATTGTTGAAGTTGAACTCGATCTGCATATTGAATATTGCAAAAAATGGCACATATCTGAATATGAACTAAGCACATTAAAGGAAGCCAAAGCCAATAGCGATTATACACGTTATGTGCTTGATATAGGATTACAAGGCGATATATTAGATATACACATAGCGATGGCGCCCTGTTTAATTGGGTATGGCATGATTGCCAATTGGATTCAAGGTTGGGACGAAAACAACCCATATCGCTCTTGGATTGAGATGTATGCTAGTAAGGAGTTTCAACAAGCAGTACAAAAAGAAATTGCTTGGATAGAAGGACAATTACTTAATATTAGTGAAAACCGATTTAAACAATTAAGCCAAATATTTAAGCAAGCGACGCAATTGGAAATAAATTTTTGGCAAATGGCATTGGATAAAAGTGACTAGTAAATAGCATGCTTTACCATTTTAGATAAAACATGCTGAGCATGAATTATAAAAGTTGTTGATAGTTTTGCTTGGTTACATCATCCCAAACACTTGCTTGGACTTGCCCAATATGATGTTGTTGTAAAAGCAACATAGTTAGTCGAGATTGTCCAATCCCGCCACCAATTGTCTGTAAAAAATCACCATTAGCTAATGCCTTATGCCAAGCATATTGGAGACGATCTTCATTATTGGTTAATTTTAATTGACGCTTTAACGTCTCAGGATCGACGCGAATACCCATTGACGAAATTTCAAAACCACTATTTAAAACTGGATTCCAAACTAAAATATCACCATTTAATCCTTTAGACCCCATCTCATTATCGCTACTCCAATCATCATAATCAGGGGCGCGCACATCGTGTTTTTCTTTATTTGACAAATCACCGCCAATACCGATTAAAAATACTGCGCCTAACTCCTTAGTAATCGCGTTTTCGCGCTCTTTTGGTGACAAATTAGGATAACGTTTTAATAACTGCTCACTATCCATAAAAGTGATCGACTCTGGTAAAAAACAAGAAAGATGATATTTTTCTGAAACCACTTTTTCTGTAGCCTTAATAGCACTATAAATCTTCTCTACCGTCTGTTTTAAATAAGCTAGATTCCGATCTTCAGGACGAATCACTTTTTCCCAATCCCATTGATCGACATAAACAGAGTGAATAGGGGAGAGCTTATCTTCATCAGGGCGAAGTGCTTTCATATTGGTATAAATACCTTCACCAACTGGAAAATTATGTTGGCTCAAGATTTTACGTTTCCATTTAGCGAGTGAATGAACCACTTCAAATTGTGCATCAGGAATACTCTTAATATTAACCTGAACCGCCTTCTCAGTCCCAGATAAATTATCCTGAACACCATCACCAATTTGACTCAAAAGTGGGGCTTGAACTTCAATTAGTGATAAATTATTAGCTAATTGCTCAGCAAAAAATTGTTTAACAAAATTGATCCGTTGTTGCTGCTCTTTAAATGATATCGTCATGTCTCATCTCAAAAAGTGAATGGGTTAGTGACGATAAATTAAACTAGAAAACAGAAATATGCAAGTTAGAACATATACGGACTTTTTATAAAGCGCTAAGCACTATAATTAAATTCACAGATTCCCGATATGGGCAAGGACTGCATCACACATTAAACGTAAAAAATGAAATTAAATTACCCAATAATACAATATATTAGGTAATTATGTTTCATCATATAGGTAAAAGATAATTGAGTTAATTATTGATTAAAATAGGTGGAAACAATATGGGTTAAATTTGGCTTTTGCCATTTTGCGATGAACACAAAATTAGGTACTATAAATGGATACCTTTTGTTTTCAGCCAAAGTAAATTCAAGTTTGCTGGTAATCCAGCCTTTTTTGAACTTGAAATTTGAAATTGACGTCACCGGGATTCGAATAACATCATTCGTTAAATCTCCAGCGAGAGTTAAGCCAATTAAAATAATTTCATCGGACTTAAAATAAATAAGGTAGTGTTTAATATCAAAAGCGGCTGCGCCCTGAAAAAGTGCAAATCTCCAAAGTTTTGGGTGGATAGAACCATAAATTACTGATGAGCTATTAAAATCAGGTAATTCAAGTTTTTCAAATAAGGCTTTTATTTTTTCTAGCTTTAACCCATCATTCATGTTAATACTCCCTTGCGTTGAAAATTTACTCTTAATTAACACATTGTTTTTATTAAAAATCGAAGATTTTAATAAGTTGAGGGGATTGATTATAAAACTATTAAAAACTAATTAAAATAGAAATGTAGTAAGAGATCATAACTATCATATAGAAAAAATTCAGACTTACGAATGGATGAAATATGATCAGATAAGTTATTGCATAAAATCCTTTCGTAAAGGGAGAGGATATGTATTTAAAAATTAAATAGTCGAAGAAATCGTAATAAGCGATTGAGCGGCTTAGCGACGTTTGAATTACCCGCGGGTTTATTTTTGAGGTTTCTATCGCAAAAAAAGTTGAGGAGCGGGGTTTTTGGGGTTCTAAATTTTGTTTTGCAATGTTGCCTAAAATAAATAATTCCGTTCTAAATATGGCACTCTTTAGTTATCGTGTTTTTCCATCAAAAAAGTTGAGGAGCGGGGTTTTTGAGGTTCTCAATTTCACTTAAAAAATTATTAAAATATCAAAATCACTAAATTTCTAATTTAAAGCCCTAAAATAAAATTTTCGAGGATCAATCGCTCTAATTTTAAAGATTTGTAATCACAATATCTCTAATTAAAACAGCAGTTAAATAATTATAAACTAGAACCATTTTAGAACCTCTTTACGAAAGTTAACGCAAGTGAGTGAAAAAAAGTGTTGCATCGTGTTTTTCCAATCACTATACTTTTTACACGGTTTTAGCTAATGGGCTAAAATTTGACAGAAACGTGTAAAATTGCAAATTAATCAAAAAATTACTTGACAGGGTAGTCCAAAATGCATTATAATTTTCAACAGGCAACAGGCAACAGGCAACCTGGCCAACCTATCTTTTAAATTCGTCTAAGTCCAGCTCTCAGCTTAAATTTTTCACTGAAACTTGTTTTTCCACGCAATCAAGTGAAATTCCGCGAATTTTCGCGCGATCGCTCCCGCGATCCTCCTCTCGATCTTTTTTCCGATCGTTTTCCGGATCCTCTTTCAGATCCTGTTTTCGATCCTTCAGCTTTTCCAAATTATCCCGGCAGATTGTTTTTTTCGTGGCTCTTTTCCTTCCTTTTTCTGGTCACGCATTGACATCACAGACAACTAGGAATGCGATACAGGGTAGTGCACCGTATCTGACTTTCGACGGTGGTCGTACACGTGCGGTTGATGCTAACGGTCTGCTTGGGATTACGCTATCTAACGGAATTAAATATACACCTTCAACCAATACTTCATCTTCTTCAGCACCAATCGCCTTGCCGGCTGCGGGTCAGAGTTTTGCTGATATTCGTATGTTCGTTCCTACTGATACAAATTCAGTCGATTTAAGTACTCTTATCGGTCCACCTAATAATTATTGGGGTGATGATGATGGAGATTCTGGCGTTAGTGCTACTGGTCGTTTAAGTTTATCTATCGTTGATAAAAACAATCAAGCTGTATCACGTAGTACTGTGCCAGAGATTTGTAAGGCACCTTATCGCGTTACATTATCCAGTACTGGTGGTACATTATCCACACGTTATGGGGTTCCTAATAGTCGAGCTTTCAATGAAAGTAGTGTGACTTATTTCTTGAATCCTAAAGCTACGCCGGTGGTTTGTTTTGCCAGACCTAGTCTGAGTTTAGGTTCATATCCATATTCTGGTCTTTCCAGGATATGGGACCAAAATAATGGTTTTCTTCCTCAATCAACTGACCCATCACGCTATGCTTCAAACTTTCCTACTACTGGTGCTAATGGATTGTACTTTGATTTACTTATTGGCGGGGGTAATCAGGCGTTGTCTTGGTCTCCTGTTTCTCAGGGGGAGATCACAGTCACAATGTCTAATTCTACTTCTACAAGTGTACGCGTTACTTTAACTGGTCCTTTCGCTACCGAATCCCAGCATGATTCAGCCAATCCTGGTCGTATTTCTATACCTACTTTGCCTCAGACCTTCGAGTTGGTCGGTCAAGACAGTCAAGGTAATCCTGTTGTTAAATATGGTTTTACTATAAAGCGGTGGTTCGTCAACCGAGGTTATGGTGATCGGAGTTATGATTCTATGAGATCTTGGTGTAGAAGTCTTGGTTACGGTATGCCTATGGTAAGGGATTTAACAAATGCATCTTGTCCTAATAGCGTTTCAGAAACGCTCTGTCACAACTCCGTTGGAGCTAGACCTCGCTCACGTGATAATTATTACCAGCGTTATATTGGTGCCGGTTTTTTCACTGAGTGGGGTGATATGACCCGTTATTACGCTGGCTTCAACAAATCGTACTTCTGGACTAGCGATGAGTATGGTAGTGGTGGTCGTTTTCCTTATTTTTTTGTTGTAAGAATAACTGATGGCAGAGTGGCTAGGATGACCACAGATAGCTATTACTCACACGCCTCTGGGCTTTGCATAAGGTAAGAACGAAAGAATTAAAATAGATAGCTGACTAGAAAAGTCAAAGTGGTTGAGCTATAAAAAAGCGATTTTGTGGCTTAGCGACGTTTAAATTACCCGCCTAGGCGGGTATTTTTGTGGTGTTTTATCTCAAAAAAAGTTGAGGAGCGGGGTTTTTGAAACCTTGATATTATTCGGCAAATTTATTTTTATGATCATAACGATTGTAATGAATATCATCACTAATTAAATAATTATAGATATCATCAACTATCTCTATGCCATTTTTTAAGTAATCGGCTTCACGTTTTTTGCTTCTTTCGCCTGGAAAGAAGATTTCACTATTGCCTTTGGCTGGTTTGGTTTGTTTTAGTTGGTCAAGCATAGCTGACATGGTTTGTTTAAAGATTTCGAGTCCAACAAAGTATTGTGGGTTGATCACAATATGCAGATGACCAAGGTTGCGCCCTTGGGATAGATCCGCATACATTGATGAAACGTTTTTACCAAATGGTAAGCCAAGTAATATGCCTGAAAGTACATCGACCATCATCATTAGTCCATAACCCTTGGCATCGGCTATTGGTAGTAGGGCGTTTACTTTGTGGGGATCGGTTGTTGGTTCACCATGTTCATCAACCGCCCATGTTGGGGGAATGGAGGCGCCTTTTGATCTGGCGTATAAGACTTTTCCCCAAGCTTGGACAGTGGTTGCCATGTCAAATGAGACAATCCTTTCGTCGTTCGTTGGTGCTGCAAATGCGATTGGGTTGGTTCCAAAAAATTCTTCTGCGCCACCATAAGGAACCGCCATTGGGTCAGATTGGCACATGGATATGGCGACTAAGTTTTGTTTAGCTGCCATTTCGGTAAAGTAACAAAGCGAGCCACTATGTGACATTCGACGAATTCCGACTACGGCAACGCCATTTTTCTTCGCCATTTCTATGGCTTTGTCCATACCAACTTTAGCGGCAACTAATCCGCATCCGTTATCAAAATCTAATATTGCTGATGATGGACCGGTTTCTTTATAGGTGACATTGGGGGAGTGAGTCATGCCTCCTTTTGCAATGCGTTCAGCATAATATTCAACTCGTACGGCGCCATGCGAGTGGATGCCTCGTGCATCAGCAAATGCAAGCGTATCGGCAGCAATATCGGCGTGCTCTTGAGTTAATCCAGCTTTATGTAGTTTTTTGGCAATTAAGTTGTGTAGTGTTTGTCTGTCTAGTCTCATTTTATCACTCCTATCTATAGTCGCTATTTGGTGATGATAGTGCCTTTTGTTTGTGCTAATAGCGATTCGATATCTGTTAAGTTGCCAATATAGGCGGTATTGCCAGTTT
Source organism: Gilliamella sp. wkB195 (assembly GCF_001690445.1). Classification (NCBI taxonomy): domain Bacteria; kingdom Pseudomonadati; phylum Pseudomonadota; class Gammaproteobacteria; order Orbales; family Orbaceae; genus Gilliamella; species Gilliamella sp. wkB195. The sequence continues at coordinate 4,397 of NZ_LZGP01000018.1, read as the reverse complement.
GTTCGACAAATTCAATAACGGATTTGATTTTTGGTCCCATAGCACCATCATCGATTGCCATTGGTTGTATTCGTTTGGTATCAACCTTGCCTAGAGCGGTTTGCTCAGGTGTGCCCCAGTTTTCATAAACGGCGTCAGTATCGGTTAATATCATTAAGTGGTCAGCCTTTAGTTCGATTGCCAGTTGGGCAGCGCTATGATCTTTGTCGATAACCGCCTCGATACCTTTATAACCCGATTTATCTTTTATTACGGGAATTCCGCCCCCACCATTGCAGATGACGATGGTATCTTGGTTAATTAGCTCTTTGATGGTATTAAGTTCGATAATTTTTTTCGGTTTTGGGGATGCAACAACGCGTCTTAGGTATTTGCCATCTTGTTTAAATTGCCAACCATATTGGACTTGTAGTTTTTGTTGTTCTTCAGGTTGATATACCGGACCTATAAATTTGGTTGGATCTTTGAATGATGGGTCGTTGCTGTCTACTTCGACTTGTGTTAATACGCAGGTAACTTGGTTGACATATTGCTGTAAGCTTCGCTGTATCATATACCCTAACATGCCTTGTGTTTGAGCAACAAGGACATCAAGCGGGTAGGCGGGTACGCTTGGGTAGCTGGCATTTTGTAGAGCAAGTAATCCAACTTGTGGTCCATTGCCGTGAACAATAACAAGTCGATATTTATTGGCTAATTTGGCAATAAATTGGGTCGTGCTGTTGATGTTTTGGTATTGGTTGTCAATAGAGAGTAATTCATTTCGTTTTGAAATCGCATTACCACCTAATGCAATAACTATTAGTTCCATACGGTGTCCTTTATTTTTGTTTAGATGTCCACATCCCGATGACAATCTTTTGAGTAGATATAACTCAGTGGTTGTTGGCCAACAGAGTAACACGCTTGTAGCGCATAGGCTCCCATAAAGATGTAGTCGTCTTTTTTAACCGGTATCCACTGGTTATCAAGTAGGTACATACCTTCACCACTAAGTAAGTAGGCGCCGTGTTCTTGTACATGGGTTTCGATATAGCCATGACTTGCACCCGGTAGGAAGGTAAGAATATGGAAGTTCATATCAAAACCGAGTTCTTTGGGGAGAAGGTCTTGTATAAATACGTTATCCATATTTTCATAATTCATGAGCTCTAGTTGTTGAATATGATTGGCAATCACACGTGTTTGATAACCGGAAATAGGGGTGTAGCGACGTTTGTACAGGAATAAACGTGATGAAGTGGTCATATTTTGTAAATAGAGTTTAACCCCAGCGGGGCAGTAAATGTAGCCACCAGTTTGTAAACGGTGTGATTGGTCATTGGCTTTTGCGTTGACCTCACCCTCTATCACATAGGCGAATACTTCAATATCATCATCCCCAAATCCTTGTAAGTTTTGACCACCTTGGTGCATGGTGACAAGGTAATCGACAAAGGATGCCCCTAGTTTAGGCGTGGCTAAGATGGTGATGTCACAATTTTCAAAGCCGGGAATGATATTTTTAACTAAGCCATCAGGCGGTATTAAGGCAAAATTATGACGTTTGATTATCGCGCGGGACGCTAATAGGTCTTTTGGGTAGCCGATGTTGTTATTGATATATCCCATAATGATCTCCTTGGAACATATGCTTTAGATTTAGGCAAGGTTTGCCGTGAGTACTACTTTTTTCGACTATTTATCAAAAACCGATAAATAGTCGATGCTTTTGCGTGAATCAGTTGGTTATGTGTTTACGCAAATTAATTAAAAAGAATAATGCTGTTGCAATAACTAATATTGCAATAGCCACATAGAACCCCGTGATTTTGGTTCCTGTTATGTCCGCTAATAATCCTGTTAATGGTGGTGCTATCACTGATGAACTCATGCCAAAGAAGTTAAATACACCAAATGCTGTGCCATAACTGCTTTTTGGGGCAATGTCAGCCACGTGAGATATTAGAATCGGCTCAACAACAAATTTGCCAAATAATCCATAGAGGATTAAACCCATCAATAATAAGGTGATGGTGGATGATTGGACTGCCATGAATAGTGTTCCGGCTGAAAGCAGTTCTAATACGATAATAAAAAATAGTCGTTTAGCACGAAATTTATCCGAGATTTTACTGATGACAAGTGCGCCAGGAATAGCCGCGAATGCGACTAAGGATGATGCAGAGCCAATGCTTCCGCCAGTAAAGCCTCGTTCAGTTTCAAGAAAGTTAGGTAACCAGCTTACCACCATGTAATAGCCATAGCATGTTGCAAAGTACATAATGTAACAAGCAACCATTGGGCTACTAAAGAAGTTATGTTTTTCTTTCGGCGCCGTTTCCGTTTTCTGTTTTTGTTCGATAACGCTTTTAATCGATGGCTCTTTAATGATAATTGCAAATCCAGCAATTAAGCAGAGTGTTAGGGCCGCAATAATATAGAGCATATATTGCCATGGCATATCCAACGCTTTAACTAAGAAGCTGGTGGATAATAAGCAAACACCCATACCTAACGCCGCGCCAGTATTGATAATGGCAGAGGCGAAGCTACGATTTTCAGCTGGAATATTTTCGGCGGATAATGACCAAGCCGAACCATAGTAAGAGCCACAACCAAGACCCGCCAGTAAGCTACCAATATAGATCATCATCATTGAGTGTGCATTACCGATCATGATCGCGGCAATGGTAAAGAGTATGAAACCAGGAATCACGACGGCTTTTTTACCATATTTGTCAACTAAGATCCCAGCTGGAATTTGCATTAAGGTGTAGGAAAAAAAGTAACAGCTAGCAATTAAGCCCAGCTCAGTATTTGATTGTGGTCCTACAGTTTGTTGAATTTCAGGAAAAATCGCTGCTAATACGGGGCGATAAATCCACATCACTAACCAACCGAGGAATAATAAAGCGACGATTTTATGCCAGTACTGTATGCCACCTTTTTTTTCTGTCATTTTAATTCCTTATTATTCTTGATAAGCCAATTGGTAAAGGGCATAAGTTAATGCTTTTATTCCTTCAACTAAGTCTTCGGTTTTAGTATCTTCAGCAGGGTTGTGGCTGATGCCTTTGATGCTTGGTACAAATAACATGGCGGTCGGTACTCGTGGTGCAAAAATTTGTGAGTCGTGACCGGCACCACTATGCATTACGCGATAGCTTAGTTTTTCTTGGTTGCAGATGTTTTCGAGCATTTTTATAAGTTTGTCATCCATTGGAATTGGGGCTTCATCCATCCAACGATTTATTTCGATCTCAAGGCCCAGTTCTTTGGCGATGCGGATCATGTCAGCTTCAATCTCTTCGGTAAAGCTTTTAAGTTCTTCTTGGTTAGTGTGACGACAGTCTATTGTGAACATCACTTCCCCCGGAACGACATTAACCACATTGGGTTTTGGTTCAACATGACCGAAGGTTAATACTAATGGATCACCCACTTTAATTGCTTTGTTAATGGATTCGTTGCAAATTCGGCTAAAAGCGTAGATTGCATCTTTACGGTAACTCATTGGTGTGGTGCCTGCATGATTTGCTTCACCTATTAAGCGGATATTGTAACGACGTTGTCCAACGATGCTGGTTACAACTCCTATGCTTTTTTCTTCCCGCTCAAGTACGCCTCCTTGTTCAATGTGTAACTCTAAAAAGGCTTTGATATCGGTGCGTGCTTTTTGGGTGTTAAATTTAAATCCGCAGTTGTTCATTGCATCGACAAATTTAATGCCATTGTTGTCTTCGATATCGGCAACATCATCATTGTTGGCGATGGCAAATACGTTTTTGCTTCCCCAAAAGACATAAGGAAAGCGACTGCCTTCTTCTTCTGCCATGGAGATAAGTTCTAAGGTGCGTAATGGTTGGCCGTAGTTCTCTTTTAGGTATTTCATGGCAAGCATAGCGGCAATGATGCCAAGTTGGCCGTCAAGTTTTCCACCATTAACAACGGTATCAACATGCGAGCCAGACATGATGACTTGTTCTTTATATTTACTGCCTTCAAATCGACCATATAAGTTACCAATATCATCAAAATAGGTGTTCATGCCAATTTGTGAGAGTTTTTCTTTAATTGCATTTTGGGCAGTAAGCCATTGTTCAGTATAAAGTAATCGAGTTGTTCCGCCTTGTTCTAAACCACCAAAGCTCGATATCCATTTAACTGCATTAGCAACATCATCATATAAAATATTCATAAATATTTACCTGCTATTTAAAACTCCATCATCGTTAACATTTTGCTTTTAATGTTAACCGCACATATCGTGTCGATACTACGGATCATTTTAAATGTTTTTTTGTTTACCATACTATTAATATCAAATAATAATGTGATCAAACTAGCTTTTTTATATTTGTGAAATTTAATTAAATTAAGTAGTTATTATTATAAAAAATTTTTTAACAATCTTT
>NZ_LZGP01000017.1:0-40295 GCF_001690445.1 Gilliamella sp. wkB195 | reverse complement strand
ATTCAAATAGATAATAATAATCTTTGTTATCTTTCTCTTACTTTATTGAAATTAATTTACGTTCAAAAATGATTATTCGCCGAAAAAACAAAAAGAAAATATATTTTTTTAACAAATTTGTTATCCAATTTGCTAGAATAGTAACCATATTTAAACTTAATTGAAATTTCGCATATTTGGAGTGAACATGGTTGTTGCTGTTAATAAACGTTCTGTGATGACATTATTTTGTGATACAACTGACATTTACGGCCATCAGATTCGTTTTGTGCTGGCAGAAAAAGGGGTAACAGCTGAGATCGAGTTTGTTACATCAAATACTTTACCTCAAGAATTATTGGATCTTAATCCGTATGGTTCAATTCCTACCTTAATCGATCGTGATCTAACTCTTTATGAAACACATATTGCATTAGAGTATTTAGATGAACGTTTTCCTCACCCACCATTAATGCCGGTATACCCAATTGTTAGAGCTAATTCCCGCTTAACAATGTATCGCATTAAAAAAGAATGGTATAGCGCCTACGAAACGATCTTAAAAGATCCTGATAGTAGTAAAGCTAAAGAGGCTCGTAAAAACTTACTTGATGACTTAGTTTCTATTTCTGTCATGTTCAAAGAAAAAGATTACTTTATGAGTGATGATTTTACTTTGTGTGATTGCTATTTTGCTCCTTTACTATGGCGTTTACCATTGATTGGTATTGAATTGCCAAAAGTTGCAGAGAAAAACTATCTTTCTTATATGGCACGTGTATTTGAACGACCTGCTTTTATAAATTCTTTAACTGAAGATGAAAGAAAGATTAGAGCTTAAAATTTATTTTATCTAATGACAGATTAGCAATTAAACAAGGTAGCCGTTATGGAACTTGATGACATGACTCCTCGACGCCCTTATATATTTAGGGCATTTTATGACTGGATTTTAGATAATGATTTAACTCCTTATGTTGTGGTGAATACGTCTATTGATGGTGTATTAGTTCCACAAGAGTTTGTGAAGGATAATCAGATAGTACTCAATATTGCACCCCAATCAGTAGGACAGTATTTGGCCAATAATGATCAAATCGAATTCAATGCTAGATTTTCTGGTGTTCCTCAACATATTGTTGTGCCAATGGCTGCTATTGAAGCTATTTATGCTCGTGAAAACGGAGTAGGGATGGGGTTTGAAGATGAACCACACTACAAAGCCTTAAGACAAAGTGCAACTAAGCAATCCGAAAATGTTAAACCTGCAAATCCTTTTAGGGTTGTTAAATAGCTATCCTTAATTATTTTTTTATTATCCTATTGAAAATTTAACTAATAAATAGGATATTTTCCTACCTATTGGAATACCCATGCTAAAACTAGCTAACCTAAATCACACAATTTAAACAAGATTGTTATCTTGTGATGTTTAAAATTAAGAATAAGTTTTATAAAAAAGTGTTTAGTTAATTAATTTATATAATTCCACTTTTCTACTGCTTTTTCTATACACTTTTACCTATAAAGTATTAATTATTTTATCTTGTTTATTTATCATCCTGAATGTCGCTATAGCTTTAATCATATTATAGTTGATGATAGCCTATATTTGTTAGCCTAATCGGTATATCATATGGCAAAATAAATAATGAAAACAGACAAATGAGTAACGAAATTGAATTAAAGTTTCAAATCAATCAAAGTGATATAGAACACTTACAAAGTTATTTAAATCAATGGGTTTATTGTGATGAAGCAGAATTTTCATCACAAAAAAATTTAACCAATCAACTAAAATTAACTAATACTTATTATGATACCGAAGATCATTTATTGAGACAAAATGGTTGTGGTTTGCGTATTCGAAGTACTGAAGATGGTCAAAATAAGTGTTATGAAATTACCGTGAAATCAAAGGGTAATTCTGTGAGTGGCTTACACGAACGAATTGAAATTAATCGGCCTTTACCTAATGACAAATTAGATTTAAGTGTGCTGCCCAAAGAGGCATTACCTGATGGTTTAATCCAGTTAAATCCACTTTTTACGACTAATTTTAAACGTCAAACTTGGTTGATATCATTTGCCAATAGTGAAATAGAAGTTGCTTTAGATATAGGCAGCATTACCTCAAACAGACAATCTAAACCAATACAAGAAGTTGAGCTCGAGATAAAACAGGGTAATAAACAAGATTTGATCAACTTTGCGATTGAATTAAGTCGCTTTAGCTTACATCTGTTTTCTCAGAGTAAGGCTTCACGAGGATATCGCTTATTTCTCAATGTGCCTATTACTCCTAGCGTTTATTCTCCACAAATTGAACAGGATTTGCCAAGCCTACTAAACTTTTGGCAACAAAATGAAGAATATGCTTTAGAAAATAATGATTTAACTTATTATAAACAGCTACTTATTCAAATAAATGAAATATTAATAAATAAGAATTTTGAAATTAAGCTAGAATTTGAGCAGTGGCAAATGGCAATGCAACGTATTAACTCGATTAAAAATTTTGCTTATAGCGAGGTAAACACAAAATTCAAACTTAGGCTAATTTCAGAAATAAATAAAATATAGGTATAAAAATGAAATTGGAAAGAACTTTTTTTAAATTACCACTATTATTAGTTTTATTTTATTGGTTATTTAATATTTTATATATTGCTGTCTATTTTACTGGATTTGATGATTATTTTTTACTGTCAAATATGACAAGTAATCAACTTATTAAAAATTTAACTAAGCAAGTATTAATCAACTTCTATTACCAAATACCAAACTCAATTATTGTATTTGTATTTTCCATAGTATTATTTTATAAATATTCAATTAATCAGGTCAATTCGAGAAATATTACTAATACGTTACTTGTTGCTATATTAATTACATCAATGGATATTGCAGGGCGATGGTTTCTTTACAACAGTATTAATCCATGGGTTCAATCTAAAATTAGTTACCTTTTCTTTGATAGCAATTATTCTCTATTCAATGAGATTATTAATTTTATTGTGATAATAACTATTTATATTTTTGTAGCATTATGGACTTATTTTAGTATTAAATTGTTAAATAAAAAATTTATTCATGACTGTGACGTACCAACTCAATCAGAGAGTCAACGGTTACACCTTGGTGTATTTATTTTGCTTTATAATTGTTATTTTAGCACCCTATATTTTTCCATTAATTCATTTTATGGTGTACATTTCAGTTTCATAGGTATTATTCTAAATATAATATGTTTAACTATATTTTTATTAATTACTAATTTGATCGGCTATTTTTTGTTAAGAAAATGTTTTACCGGTGTAACAGAAGTTTTAAACTTAAAAAAGCTTATATTATGTTCGATAAGTATATTCATCTTCAACTGTATATTGGTTATAATAATTTTTTGGGTATCAATTTCTCTGTATGAATATTTAAAAGTATATTATAGATTATCCAAAAATTTTTCATTGTGTTATACATGGGCCATAATAGGAATCGTGCTTATTCTAAGCTCTATAATGGTTAAAATCATGACCAAACTGTTATTTGGTTCAAAAAATAATAAAATTAATATCACACAATAATACAAGTTGGTATATATGTATTGGTAAAGTAACTAATAAATAAATTAGCTTCCAATACATAATCATCTTAAAACTTACTTCATATGTATGTTTTTTAAACTCAAATAAAAAAACTTCCCATCTCATGTTAAAAAACAGCTAAATCTTATAGAAATTTATTTTAGGCTCACAATTTTTTATTTTCAGATTATAAAAAAACATTTAGTTAAATCATTAAATAATCAATATAGACATTAACTATTTTTTTTGATACTTTGTCATTTTTGGTTAATTTTATAAATTACAACAATAGGTTAACTTTTGTTTGATTTGTTAAGATTTGAATTAACTAATATAATGGTTGGTAAATGTCAAATAAATGGAGTTTATGTGTTTAAAAGTAATTTAAATAAAATTGATCTCTTGGTCAAATTAATATTAGGTACTTGCTTGGTTACACCTAATCTTGCAAGTGCTTTAACTATTATAGATGCATCTAATATTGGGACTCATACTAATAGTGGTATAGCTGTTTCTTCAACTGAAGATATTATTATTCAAAATATAACAGGTGTTGCTGCACCTCATATCAACATTACAGGCAATCAAGATTACGGTATTAAATCAGGATATAATGGTAAAACTTTAACCATTGATACCGGAATGGATGAATTTGTAATTCAAACTAATGCAACAGGTAATTATAATAAAATAAGTAATATCCATGTTCTTTCAAATGGGAAAGTCAATGCTTTAAGTGACATTCGCCTAAATGTTAAAGATGGTACCGGTATTTATTTTGCTAATACGGGGAAAGCTGATTTTGATAAAAAGGTAACTATAATAGGGACCGGTACATCAAATGGCAGTTTCATTGGAATTCGAGCTTATAACGGTTCAAATTCATCAAAAACTGAAGGCAACTTCAATGGTGAAGTTAACATACAGTCAGTAGGAAATGGTAGTTATGGTATTTTATCCTTACTGAATAACGCACCAGATTCACTTGGTATAAATCTAAACTTTAACGAAAAAGTAACGATTAATATGAGTGGCACTAATTCGACTGGTGTTGCGTTCCAGGAATATGCTGGTGCTAACCCAAATGCAGACAGTGTTATTAAATTTAATAATGGATTAGATGTTACAACTGCTAATGGAACCGCTGTCTACATGGACCAAAAAGCAGGAAAATTATTCATTAATAGTGGCTCAAATGTTAATAACATTGTTTCAACTAGTTATAACAATTATAACGCAATACAGTCGACTGCTGGTGAAATAACTGTTAATGGTAAATCGAATATTAAGGGGGATATTTATGCAGCCAGTTCAGGACAGATTAATCTTGATTTAACTGATGGCTCGACATTATTAACTTCAATTGATAATACATCTTCATCTGCGAATAAAGGTACTATCAATGTTAAGATAGATGGTAGTCAAAGCCAATGGAATATGACCAATAGCTCATCTGTTGATTCCCTTACGTTAACTAATTATGCCAAAGTAAGTTTTGGTCATGATTATGCAACATCAAATACAATACTTGATGGTTTAAATAACATGACTTTAACGGCAAATTCATTATCTGGAAATGGGCTATTTGAATTGCGCACTTCCATCGGTAGTGGTTTTGCTAATGATTTACTCAAAATTACTGGCTCTTCACAAGCAACTGGTAATCACAATATCTCAATTAGAGATGACAACAATGGTTCAGCAGCAGTTACTGGTAATGAAAAACTTACTTTAGTTGAAACTGAAGGTGGTGGTGCTAATTTTAATTTGACTTCACCATCAGTTGATATTGGTGCATACCAATTTAATACTCTAACTAAAGTCACTGATGAACGTAATAGTGGTTCAGAAGATTGGGTATTATCAGCTCAAAAGAAAACAGTAAATCCAACTAAGCCTAATTTAACCAATACAGCTCAAAATGCGGCAAATATTCTAAACTCCAGTTACTTGATTAGTTACATTGAAACACAAACTTTAATGCAAAGAATGGGTAAACTTCGTCAAGGCGAAACATCTGATGGTGATGCTTGGGGTCGTATTTATGGTGGTAAATTAAGTTCATTCAACGATAAACGTTTATCGAATTTTGATATGGATTATTATGGCTTACAACTTGGTGTGGATCGAAAAGTTGAAAATACAAATGGTGATATCTATTATGGTATCATGGGTGGTTTAAGCCGAGGAAATATAGATCATCATGTAGGTGATGGTAACACTAAAGGCTACTATGCAGCACTTTACGGCACATACCTAAACCAATCAGGGTTTTATATCGACGGTTTAATTAAATATATGAGAATGTCGAATAAATTTAATACTCGTACCGGTGGGGGTTATTTCGTAAAAGGTGATGGTAATACTAATGGTTTTTCAATAGGGACTGAACTAGGTCAACGATTCTATTTCAATTCATTACCAAATCAAGGTTGGTATTTTGAACCTCAAGCTCAATTAACTTATTCTCATCAAGGAAGTGCAGTCATCAATGCGACCAATGGATTAAGAACTAAATTGGACAGTTATAATTCATTACTCGGTAGAGCAAGTATTGTCCTAGGCAACAGCTTTACCCAAGATGATAATATAGTTGATGTATACCTAAAAACTGGTTATGTGAAAGAGTTTGATGGTGAAACATCTTATGTCTTTAACCATGTTGCAAAAGAAAAATATGATTTCGGTGGTAATTGGTGGGATAACGGTATTGGTGTAGATGTACAGTTTAACAAACAACACCATATCTATACAGATGTTGTTTATTCATTCGGTAATAAATTTGACCAAAAACAAGTTAACTTAGGTTACCGTTATAGTTTCTAATAATTAGAGACTATCTAATAATTTAAAAAATAGACATTAACTTAAAGTGACTACCCTGCGTAGTCACTTTATTCAATAAACAAGTCTCAACTCGTCTTTCAAATCGTTTTCATTAATTATCAGCTAATCTACTATTGAAATGATATCAATACTCTTTTTTACAATTTGTTTAATAAAAAGATATGTGAAGTTAAAAAGTCATTTATAATAGTTAATTAGGTGATTTTATCAACAAGTTTAAGTGAGTGCTTATTATGTCTCAGCCTATATCGCTAGTTTCACCATTAATTGCAGAGCAAAAACAGAAAATTACATCGCAATTATCACAATGTGATTCAATTGCGGTACAAAATAATCTTGATATTTTGGTACAAAGTGATTTTATTGTTGATGCTTTTTATCGGTTTCCAGATTGGTTGACAGACATTATTAACAATCCTCCTCAAGCTGATGAAAGAAGTTACTATCAACAATGGTTAAATGAAAAGTTAGCATCGGTATTTGATGAGTTGGAACTAATGAAAACTTTAAGATTATTCAGACGCTACATTTTAGTAAGGCTTGAATGGTCACAATTAACGCAAACAAGTAGCGATGAACAAATTTTATTACAACTTACTGAGCTAGCTGAGGTGATTATTGTCACTGCACGAGATTGGCTATATGAGCTTAGTTGTAAAGAGTGGGGAACCCCTTGTAATATGCAAGGAGAGGCGCAACCTTTACTTATTCTAGGCATGGGGAAACTCGGTGGAGGAGAACTTAATTTTTCATCTGATATTGACCTTATTTTTACTTATCCTGAACATGGGCAAACACAAGGTGGTCGTCGCGAATTAGATAACGCGGTCTTTTTCACACGTTTAGGGCAGCGTTTAATAAAAGCTTTAGATCAAATTACTGAAGATGGTTTTGTCTACCGAGTTGACATGCGTTTACGTCCTCTAGGTGATGGCGGTCCACTTGTTTTAAGTTTTTCAGCGATGGAAGACTACTACCAAGAGCAAGGAAGAGACTGGGAACGTTACGCCATGGTAAAAGCGAAAATACTCGGTGATCAACAAGATCCATACACTAAAGAGCTTTACCAAATGTTAAAACCATTTGTATACCGCCGTTATATTGATTTTAGTGTCTTACAATCTTTGCGAAACATGAAAGGCATGATTGAACGTGAAGTTCGTCGTCGAGGTCTAACCAACAATATTAAACTTGGTGCAGGTGGTATTCGAGAAATAGAATTCATCGTACAAGTATTTCAACTTATACGTGGTGGACGTGTGATTGGCCTACAAACACGTTCCTTATTGACTGCTTTACAAGTGATAGAACAAGAATCACTACTTAATGCTAATGAAGTAGATGCTCTACGTGAAAATTACTTCTTCCTACGTCGTTGTGAGAACCTATTACAGGCTATACATGATGAACAAACACAAACACTACCAGAAGATGAATTAGACCAAATACGTATAGCAATAGGCATGAATTTTAGAAGCTGGAATGAATTTGTATCTGAACTTACTAAAAGAATGCAATTTACTCGGCAAATATTTAATCAACTTATTGGTGATGAATCAACTGAATCAACACAAAATACGAACAACGATCACTATAATGACCTTTGGGTGCCTGATTTACAATTAAGTGATGTTACTTCAGTACTATTGAACTATTCACCTGATGATGCCAAACAGCTTTATCAAATGCTTTGTCAATTTCGTGATGATATCAGTAAACGGACCATTGGTGTTAGAGGGCGTGAAATACTCGATCAGCTAATGCCAAAATTATTAGAATTAATTTGTAATGATAAGCATGCATTAATAATACTATCACGAATTTTACCGTTACTAGTCAATATTGTTAGCCGAACAACTTATTTAGAGTTACTGCTCGAATACCCAACGGCATTAAAACAACTCATTCGATTATGTAGTGCCTCACCTATGATTAGTGAGCAACTTGCACATTATCCAATCTTATTGGATGAGCTTATTGATATTCACTCACTTTATCAAACTGTTGCCCCTAATGAATATAAAAGTGAACTTTATCAATACTTACTTCGAATTGAGGTTGATGATGAAGAACAACAACTTGAGGCATTAAGACAATTCAAACAAATGCAACTCCTACATATCGCCGCTGCTGATGTTGAACATGTATTAAATACCATGAAAGTAAGTGATCATTTAACCTATGTTGCAGAATCGCTTCTCGATTTTGTTGTTCAAATGGCATGGAATCAGATGATTGCTCGTTATGGAAAGCCAGCACATTTAACCGATAATCAAAAAGGGTTAGTTATTATTGCTTATGGTAAATTAGGTGGTTGGGAATTGGGATATGGTTCAGATTTAGATCTCGTATTTCTTCATGACTGCCCTGTTGATAGTATAACGGATGGTGATAAACAAATTGATAGCCGCCAGTTTTATTTACGACTGGTACAACGAATAATTCATTTATTCAATGTACGTACTAGCTTTGGTATTCTTTATGAAGTTGATGTTCGCTTACGTCCGCAAGGGGATGCAGGACTATTAGCTTGTAGTTTAAGTGCATTTTATGACTACCAAATGAATGAGGCATGGACTTGGGAACATCAAGCATTAGTTAGAGCAAGAGCCGTTTATGGTGAGATTGAACTTATTAAACGCTTTAACGAAATTAGGCATACTGTTTTATGTAAAAACCGTGAAGACAGAGTATTAAAAACTGAAGTTCGAGAGATGCGTGAAAAGATGCGGGCACATTTAGGCACAACAGCGCCACATCAATTTAATTTAAAAATAGATGCAGGTGGTATTGGTGATATTGAATTCTTATCACAATATCTAGTACTCAACTACGCACATCAATATCCTAAAATGACCACATGGAGTGACAACGTACGGATCTTGGAGCTTGCAGCTAACTATCAAATTATGGACAACCTAGAAGCCCAGCAACTCACTAAAGCTTATATTGATATGCGAAATGAAATCCATCAATTATCGTTGCAACTCTTACCGAGCATTGTTGATGACTCATGTTTCAAATCAGAAAAAGAGATCGTCAATCAAAGCTGGCTAAAATGGCTTAAAGACTAATTAGTTCTAATATACTTATAATTGTTTAATAAAGTTGGTTTGATTGAAGTGAAAATTTATGGAGTGTAATACCAAATGGCGACGATCAAAGACATAGCAAAACTTGCTGGTGTATCTCATGGTACTGTCTCAAATGTACTCAATGATCGTGGTAATGTCAGTTTAAAAAAAATAAAATTAGTTGAACAAGCGATTCAACAATTAGGTTATCAAATCAATTTATCTGCCAAAATTTTAAAAGAAGGTTCAAATAAGTCTATTTCGGTTATACTACCAAATATCACTTCCGAACAATATACTAATTTATATGATGGTCTGTTTAGTCAAGCCAACCGACTTGGTTATGAGCTTTCGCTTTATTTAACTTATGACTCTAAAGAACTGGAATTACAATTAATCCAAAAGGTAGCTGTAAAACGGGATCATGCAGTTATCGTTGTTAGTTCATTATCAGATGCTAACTCCTATTATCAAAAAATTAAATTACCAAAAGAAAAAATTATCTTTGTCTATCGAAAGCCTATCTCAGCATTGCAATTCATATCTCTTGATTATGAGAAAGCTGGACGGGATATTGCTAATGAATTAATCAAAAAAACGTATCGAAGAATTGGCTTATTTAGTCATTCAGAGCATCACACTCATACTAAAAACTTCAAAAAAGGTTTACTAAACACGTTCAAAAAGCATCATTATGATGTGACATTGAATAGTATTGCATCTAAACCTTCTAATGGTACCTACAATTTAGCTTTTAGTTTTTTTGAAGAAGAACAGGTTAATTATGATGCGCTAATTACCATGGATATTGAGCGAGCACATTTTATTCGTAATGCTAATTTTTTTGGAAGTTTAAAATCTTGCCCACCCATTTATACATTAACCAATAACAGTTTTTTTTATGAAGATAACATTTATCAATACCATATGAACTATGGCATATTAAGTGAACAAATTATCAAACTAGTAGAAGGCAAAAACACAACCAATCTTGATAATAAAGGTTTTTCATTATTGCCTGATTTGAATTCAGAAAATATAACTAAATCTTCAGAAACTATTAACTTTTTAATCTTACCCAGCCCATCAACGCAGGCGGTAAAAAAACTATTACCACATTTCAAAAAGACGAGCGGTATTGATGTAAATTTAATTATAAAACCTTTCGACGAAATATATCATATTCTTAATCAATTTGAACAACATCAGCAAATTGATATTATACGAATTGATATGGCTGGATTACCTTGGTTTGCACCATCGATATTCAAACCTTTATCAGAATTAGATATTAACTTGAATCAACTGTTTGCAAAATATCCACAAGAAATTGTAGAACGCTTTAGCTATGTAGATAATTCTGCTTATGCTATTCCTTTTGATCCTAGTGTTCAAATGCTCTTTTATCGCAAAGACTTATTTACTGATCCATTAATTAAGCGTGCTTATTTTGAAGCATATCGACAACATCTTAATGTCCCTAAAAACTTCAAAGAGTTCGATCAAATTGCGACCTTTTTTAATCAACAGCAAAATACGGAATCGCCAGTAGAGTTCGGTAGTTGTATTACGCTCGGTAATTATGAACTTATCGCATCTGAATTTTTAGTTCGCTATTATTCTCAAGGAGGAAAACTAATTAATGGCAATAAATTTGGTTTAAATACCACAATTGCTATAACTACTTTAAATCATTTGCAATCATACATTAGCGTTGCCAAAAATATACAATCAGCTTGGTGGCAAGAATCAGTAAATTTATTTGAACAAGGCAAGCTAGCTATGTTAATTGTTTATATGAATTTATTTGGCTATATTAATCATCGTAATATATTGCCTTTGGTTGGATACGCTAAAGTACCGGGAAAAAAATCACTATTTGGTGGAGGTTCCCTTGGTATGTCAAAATATAGTCAAAAAAATGAACAAGTAAAAACCTTTTTTAATTGGCTTTACTCCAACGAAATCAGCGAACAAATAGCATTACTTGGTGGAGCAACCGCACAAAACACTATTTTCCAAAATCATCGAATTATAAATAGTTATCCATGGTTACCAGTGGCGCAACAACAATATGCCAATGGCATTCGAGAAAATAGCATGACAGGTAATGCTATTAATTTAAGACTGATTGAAAATATTATTGGAAAGTATTTAACACAGTGGATAACTAACCAATATAGTTCAAAACAAGTCATAGAGATGATTAATAGTGAGATAGAAAAAAGTATGGCTAATAAATAATTATTAGCCATATTAAAGTAAGAGTAAGAAATTAATCTGATTCTACTTTTTTAGGTGCCATGATGACATCTTTATCTTTAAAGAAATACCAGAAACCTACAGCAACAATTGCAGCAACTACCGCAGGATAGATCCAGAACTCTTGCCATTGTGGACCAGCATTAGGTAATGTCTTCTCTGTAACAACGCGGTTATTGATAAAGCCACATACTGACGCAGCCATAAATACACCAAAGCCATTAGAAACAATAAAACGTAACCCTTGAGCTTGCGCTTTAATTTCTGGACCTGCTTTCTTATCAACATAGATATCACCAGCAGTAAAGAAGAAGTCCCAACAAATACCTTGTAACAATAGCGTACCAATAATATAGAAGAACATATTATCTTCTGATGTTGCGGCCAGTGATAACATCATGCTACGAATTACCCAACAAATTGCGCCGAATAAAATGATTTTTTTGAAACCAAAACGACCTAATAAGAAAGATAGAAGGAACATAAATAACACTTCTGTAGCGATAGCAATTTGCATCATTGAAGCAGGCTCTAAATCTAATACAGGTAAATATACTGGTAAATAAGCACTATATGCAGTTTTAGTTATCATTAGGACAAAAGTAGACAGCATAAAAATAGTGAAATACTTATCTTTGAAAAGTGATAATGCATCTAAACACATTGCATCACGGATTGAGAATTTCTTATTTCGACTTGTAGGTGGTGTGTTAGGTAAAGTAAAACAATAAATCCCATAAACCACAGATGCACCAGAAGCAAGTAAAAATGAGTTAATGGAGCTAGAAAAACCAGTATAACCAAGAATTAATCCTACAATCATAAAACCAATGGTGCCAAATACACGAATAATTGGGAACCAGCGCACACCATCTATATGCCTAAAACTAACGCTATTAGCTAATGCTGTTGTTGGATAAAATAATAAACCAACGATAAAAATCATGATTAAAAAGCCAGCAATATTGCCACTTTCAACAAAATTAGGAATGATAAATAAAACAACTGCATTGAGAATATGTAATATGCCCATCACTTTTTGTGATGCAATGAACCTATCAGCGATCATTCCAATGAAAAGCGGAGAGATAATAGTTGCGATTCCTAAAACTGAATAAGTCGAACCAACAATTTCTTTCAATCCATAAGCAGCAAGTACTGCCCCAATAACCATATTCCATGCACCTTGCACAAAATATTGTAAAAACATCATTACCAATAAACGTGGTATTTTAAACATATAAAGCTCCGTATTAAATCGTCTTCGTCAAGCCATCATAGGCTACTTCAATATTGTAAGGTTTGAATATTTCAACTAATTCATTATGCATAAAACCACTGCTATGAGAGTGGTGAGACGTGATAAGTTGAGTGCTTGAGCTAAAAATACCATCATCCAACATGCGCTTTTGAGTAGCGATAACAGTTTCAATACTCATATGATTATTGGTCTTATCATTTTGTTTATATCCATAAGTACACTCAAAAATAGCCATATCAATTTTTTTGCCACTATCTTTTAGCCATTGCCATGTGAGTTCAGGAAAATAGCCAGAGTCATGTCCGTGTAGAAACGTTTTTCCATCTTTCTCAATCAAGTAAATAAAGCAAAATTCCCATTTAGCATGATTAGCTAACAAAGCTGTAACGGTATAACCAGCTGAGGTTACAACAGTTTGAAATGGAACTAATAAATTAAATACAAAACGTTCAGGACTATAACCAGGTACTACATTCAAACAACCATTTATGGCAATATCATTTCCATAAACGTAAAGAGGGTGGTCGATATTAAAACCATAATCCACCATACGGCTAAATAGATCGCCCACATTAAAATGGTCAGGATGAGTATGAGTAAATAATAAGTCCTTTATTTTAGTAACATCAATGTTTTCTCTCATTGCTTGATAGCTATATTCCGGAGCAAAATCGATTTGCACAATATCATCAATAAGAATCGAACTTCGAGTTCTTATATTTTTACCTTTCTGAATACGAGATTTTTCACAAATCTGACATTTACAAAAAGGATTTGGGATACCTTCTGATGCAGCAGTACCCAAAAAATGTATTTTCACATTGTTCTCCTATATTTATTTATTTTTCATACATCGTTATTTTATGAAAATTGGAACGTTTCAATTTTATTTTAATGTCATTAGAACCACAATAAAAATGGATTTTTTTTTGTCAATTCGTGAGCTAGATCAAAGTTTATATACAATCGATTATTGTTTTAATATCAGAAAGGATTATCGACGATATAGATTATCGCCGATAAAAAAAGAAATTAAATTGAAGGGTTTTTTAGTTGGCCTCTTTCCAAAGAATCAGATTTTTATCATCTAGTTCCGATGTATCAAATCCGACCATAGCTGGTAACTCTTCATGATCAAATGCTAAATCACCACCATTAACATCAATATCACCTTTCTTAATACCTTTGAAATCATATAAATTGGTATCACATAAATGAGAAAGGGTAATATTCTGCGTGGCTCTGAACATAGTTTCTATACGACCAGGAAACTTCTTATCCCAATCATTTAACATCTCTTTGATCACTTGACGTTGTAAATTAGGTTGTGAACCACAAAGATTACATGGAATGATAGGGAATTGCTTAATTTCAGCATATTTTGCAATATCCTTTTCTTTGCAGTACGCAAGTGGTCGAATAATAATATGTTCACCTGAATCATTCATTAATTTTGGAGGCATCGCTTTAAGTTTTCCGCCATAAAACATATTTAAAAATAATGTTTCTAAAATATCATCACGATGATGGCCAAGCGCAATTTTTGTCGCACAGAGCTCAGTTGCTGTGCGATATAAAATACCTCGTCGAAGCCTAGAACAGAGTGAACACGTGGTCTTGCCTTCAGGGATCTTTTCTTTAACAATACCATAAGTATTTTCTTGAACAATTTTATACTCAATACCTAAAGATTCGAGGTAATCAGGTAAAACATGTTCAGGAAATCCTGGCTGCTTTTGATCTAAATTGACTGCAACTAATTCAAATTGCACTGGTGCACTGATTTTTAAATTAATTAAAATATCTAGCAATGTATAACTATCTTTACCGCCAGATAGACAGACCATTATACGATCGCCTTCTTCAATCATATTAAAATCAGCGATTGCCTCGCCAGTGAGACGACGCAATCGTTTATGTAATTTATTTTGATTGTATGTATTCATTACGATTTAATAGATTATTCCGCTCGGCTCATATATCGGCGTTCAGCAATATGAATTTTAACTTTTTCGTGGTTATCAATATATTCAGGTACTTGAATAACAAGGCCAGTAGACAATGTTGCAGGTTTAGTACGTGCGCTTGCCGAAGCACCTTTTATACTTGGCGAGGTTTCAATAATTTCAAGTTCAACTGTTTGTGGTAATTCTAGAGCGACAACTTCATTTTCAGCCATCAAAACTTGAATTCCATCCATACCGCCTTCTGGGATAAAAAGAAGTTCTTCTTCAATTTGATCTTTCTTAAAAATAAACGGAGTATAGTCTTCATTATCCATGAATACATATTCATCCCCATCAATATAAGAAAAGCTTACAGGACGTCGAAATAGTTCTATAGTGTCTAAAACATCATCACCCTTAAAACGTTCTTCAACTTTACCTCCAGATTTAACATCGGTAAAACGCATTTTATAAAGTGTACTTGCGCCACGAGCACTAGGGCTTTGTACATCAATTTCTTTTACAAGTAACAACTTACCGTTATAGGTGACAGCATCACCCCGTTTAATTTCATTAGCTTTAGCCATAATAGATTCTTCATATTAAATAGAGTTAAAAATTAGCTCGCTATTTTACCCTTAACTTGCTATTGTCACCAATAAAATTTATAAAACAATCTCATCTAATCTAATCTCATGACTGAATCATTCCAATGTCGAAGAAACTGTGGGGCATGTTGTATTGCACCGTCGATCTCATCTGCTATGCCTGGTATGCCTAAGGGAAAACCAGCAGGTGTTGCATGTATCCATTTGGATGAAAATTTATTATGCAAATTATTTGGCCAATCAACCAGACCTCAAGTTTGCAGTCACCTAAGGCCATGTTATGAAATGTGTGGAACAAATCGTAACCAGGCATTAGATTATTTAACTCAATTAGAACAGCTTACTAGCAACTAAGTATTGCTAATATTTAACATATCGGCTGTATTATTAGAATTATTTATCTCGCACATAAATTTTTTTGATACACTTCACGCACTTTAATTAGCTAATGATAAATATTTAAATAAATTAGCTTAAATCAGTTACTAAGCTACATCATATTAGGTGTAGTTAAAATAATTAGTAAATTTAATTAACAAGAAGAAAATTGATATGACGAAAAAATTAAAGCGTGATTTGAAAGCTCGCCATTTAGCAATGATTGCTATTGGTGGCTCAATTGGTACAGGGCTATTTGTCGCTTCTGGTGCAACAGTTGCACAAGCAGGTCCAGGAGGCGCATTACTATCTTATGCTATTATCGGCATAATGGTTTATTTTTTAATGACTAGTCTTGGAGAGCTAGCTGCTTATCTTCCCGTTTCGGGAACCTTTGCAACTTATGGAGCTCGTTATGTAGATGAAGCATTTGGTTTTGCCATTGGTTGGAACTATTGGTATAACTGGGCAATTACTGTTGCTGTTGACTTAGTTGCAGCACAATTAGTTATTTCCTATTGGTTCGATGCTGGTGCCTATAGTTGGTTATGGAGCCTATTGTTCCTAAGCATTATTTTTTGCTTAAACTATATTTCTGTAAAAGGATTTGGTGAAGCAGAATTTTGGTTTTCATTAATCAAAGTGGTCACCGTTATTTTATTTATTGTTGTTGGCTTATTAATGATAATTGGCATTTTAAAAGGTGCTGAAAATGCTGGTTGGCAAAATTGGGAAATAGAGGGGGCTCCATTTGTCGGTGGATTCTCATCAATGATCGGTGTGGCGATGGTTGTTGGATTCTCATTCCAAGGTACTGAGCTAATTGGTATTGCGGCGGGCGAATCTAAAGATCCAGAAAAAAATATACCAAAAGCAATGAAACAAGTTTTTTGGCGAATACTGCTATTTTATATCTTTGCCATCTTAGTAATTAGTTTAATTATTCCATACACTGATCCTAACTTACTTCGTAATGATGAAACGGATATCAGCGTTAGTCCATTTACCTTAGTTTTCCAACATGCAGGACTATTATCCGCAGCGGCTATCATGAATGCGGTAATTTTAACATCGGTTCTTTCTGCTGGTAACTCTGGCTTATATGCTTCAACACGTATGTTATATGCATTAGCAAAAGAAGGTAAAGCGCCTAAGATTTTCAGTCGATTATCTTCAACAGGCGTGCCTGATATGGCGTTATTCGCAACTACATTAGTGGCTATGCTCTGTTTCTTAACGTCATTATACAAAGATCAAGTGGTCTATTTATGGCTACTAAATATGTCAGGTATGACAGGATTTATTGCATGGCTTGGTATTGCAATTAGCCACTATCGTTTTAGAAAAGGTTATGTCACACAAGGACGAGATCTCAATAAATTACCTTACCGATCAAGTTGTTTCCCATTTGGTCCTATTTTTGCTTTTGTGCTTTGTTTGATTATTACACTCGGTCAAAATTATGAAGCATTTTTACAAGATACCATTGATTGGAATGGCGTTATTGCAACTTATATAGGTATCCCATTATTTCTTTCAATTTATTTTGGTTATAAGATTGTTAAAAAGACAAAATGGATAAAATACGATCAGATGGATTTTTCTCAAATGGACTAAACAAGTCATATCTAGATTAGATTGCACTTCCGTCGACATCTGTCGACGGAATTGTATTAAGAAAGAGAAAATAACCAATAAACTGGTTAATAATACAAAAACAAGTGCGATAACGATATTAGCGACTACGGAATATGATACGTGCTTTTGAAAGATCGTAAGGTGTCATTTCAACAGTTACTTTATCGCCAGTAAGAATACGAATATAGTTCTTTCTCATCTTTCCAGAAATATGTGCAGTAACAACATGACCGTTTTCAAGTTCAACTCGGAACATCGTATTCGGAAGAGTATCAAGAATAGTACCTTGCATTTCAATGTTATCTTCTTTTGCCATTGGGGCCTCTTAAAATTAAATACAAATTAAATATACTCAAATCAATATTCCGATTTTCTTTATGTTTAATTAGAAAAGCGAATTTATCAACTAAATCACCAATTTTTGGTGTGTGCAAATTCATTGAATATGAGTATAGACACAGAACAGCTATAATCAGATTATCTAAATATAGCGGCAAAATAATGCCGAAAAAACTCACAGATGTAAAGTCATTTCTAACATTTCTTTGAATTATAAATTCCATGTTCATGTATGTAGTGCCAAACTTTGCTCGGTAACAACTTTTCACAGCATTGTTGATTATCGATATTTAGCCTTATTTCTGTCGCTGAAATCGATTCAAGTGGTGTATTAGCAAAATAGATATAACCATTTGGATAATGATGTAACGCTTGGCTATCTTTTGTTTGATGTTGATTAATCCATGCTTGCAAATTGCTATCATCGTTAGTTTGGGGATAACCTGGCCTT
Source organism: Gilliamella sp. wkB195 (assembly GCF_001690445.1). Classification (NCBI taxonomy): domain Bacteria; kingdom Pseudomonadati; phylum Pseudomonadota; class Gammaproteobacteria; order Orbales; family Orbaceae; genus Gilliamella; species Gilliamella sp. wkB195. The sequence continues at coordinate 21,928 of NZ_LZGP01000017.1, read as the reverse complement.
TTACAAATAAGCAAATGACAATAATCGAGCAACTTTTGCCACTCTTTCCAAGTGGGTAAATTAAGCAAAGAGTCTTGCCCTATAATAAAAGCCAAGCCTGATAGGGTACCATTTTGTTCACGCCATGCCCTAAGCGTATCAACAGTAAAAGAGGGTTGATTGATTAGCTGTGGTTCTAATTCTCGTGTATCGATGGAAAAAAGCGAATAATCAGATATAGCTAATTTTAACATAGCTAAACGTTGTTCTGTTTTGGCTTCTGGCTGTGGTTTATGAGCAGGGATTCGATTTGGCAATAAACTAATATTATTCAATCCAACCTCTTTGGCTAAGGCTAGAGCAGGGCGCAAATGCCCATAATGGATAGGATCAAAGGTGCCACCAAAGAGTGCTGTTAACAATTATCTAATCCCATAAACTGCATAGTTAAATTCAACAGAGCATCCCAAATAGGTAAATCATTATTATGTTTTAAGCTAATCTCGATTTCAGTTAAAGTGGCCAATAGAGCAAATAGATGCTTGATATCGAATCGACTTAAATAATCACTATACATCTTTCTTTTATTTTGCCAAATTCGATATTCGTCAAAAACTTGGCGCGGGGATTTTTCTGCTAAAGCCAATTTTAAATTGATCAACAAAATCAACTCACGTTGAATAATACGCAATAATATCAATGGCTCGAAATCATTCATTTTAAGCTGGTGTAACACATGCATTGCCCGCTTAGATTTATTGTAAACCATTGCATCAACCCAATGATAAGGCGAGAATATTGCTGAATCATTAATATTTGATTCTACTTGCTCATAATTAATAGTCTGATTAGGGTAAAGTAACTTTAATTGCTCAATAATTTGCGTTAAAGCCAACAAATTACCTTCATAATAATAACTAAGCAATTCAATTCCAGGTTGCTCAATTGTCATTTGCATTTGTTGCAAATAGGTTTTTATCCATGATGGTAATTGTGCTACTTCTGGCGTTGAACAATTCACAACCACTAAATTATCAGACAAGGCCTTATACCATGCTGAATTTTCTTGAGTCTTGGTAATCTTAACTAAGCTGATTATCAACCCGATATCAGGCGTTAACATTTCACATAACGTATTTAATTTTGTAGCAACTGAAACATTAAGCACACCTTCACCAATGTCTAAACATAGCAAGGTTTTACTAGAAAACAAATTCATCGCCTGACAACTTTCATACATTGCCGGCCAATCAGTTTGAGAGTTTATCGTGAAAGAAAGTTGCTCGTCATATCCAGCTTGTTTAAACGCTTTACGTAACTCAGTTTGCGCATAATGTTGCAAGTAAGGATCACTACCTAAAATTAAATAATAGGGTGATCCTAACTGGTGGGTGATTTTTTCTGCACTAATTTTTTTCATCGTTAATTAGGTGTATCAACCGATTTTAATTTACGGATGATCTGTTTTGCAGCCTGCTTATACATTTCGTCTTCAATTAGATTTTGCTCGACTGTTTTCGCAAGTGCTGCGGCTGGATTATCAAAGAACGTACGGAAAACACGAACATTAATTGGATGAATTTGTTCACCCGCAATTACTACTTGAGCTTGAATCGTTAGTACTAATTGATATTCTGCTGCTTTACCATCTTGATAAATGGATATGGTGCTTTTACTCAATGAATCACCCACTATTCTGAGTGATGGGTAATTAGCCGGATCATTAATATTAGCCAAAGTGACTTTATTATCGCGTAGCAACTCTTTAATATTTCTCGATAAACGACCATAAGGATCACCACTAACATATGAAAGCGTTTTAAATCGAGCAGGGACTTCAGTTTCATACTGCAAATGAAATCCACATCCCGTTAGCGATATCGCTAATAACATCAGTAAAGCTAAATATTTTTTCATTGGTATTACCACCTATATCCAAGTTATCCAACAATATTAACTTACAACCAGATTCAATAATTTACCTGGTACATAAATCACTTTGCGAATTGTGGCATCAGCTAAGTATTTTTCAATATTTGGCTCTTGTTTAGCTTGCTCTACAACATAATCTTGCTGAGCATCAGCAGGTACAGTAAATTTACCACGCACTTTACCATTGATTTGCACAACAATTAATTTTTCGTCTTCAACCATAGCTGACTCATCAGCAACTGGCCATGAAGCATTATCAATTGTTTCACTATGACCTAATGCTTGCCACATAACAAAACAAGCGTGTGGCATCATAGGATAAAGTAATCGAACTACTGCATTTAAAGACTCATCCATCAATGCGCGATCTTGATCAGTGTCTTGTGGTGCTTTTTGTAAGCGATTCATAAACTCCATCACCGCAGCAATAGCTGTATTGAAAGTTTGACGACGACCAATATCATCACTCACTTTAGCAATTGTTTTATGTAATTCACGACGTAAAGCTTTCTGTTCAGCATTCAATTTAGCGATATCGAGCGCAGCAGTTTTACCAAGTTGAGAATGCTCGAAAACTAAACGCCAAACACGTTTAATAAATCGATTAGCGCCCTCAACACCGGATTCTTGCCATTCAAGCGTCATATCAGCTGGGGATGCGAACATCATAAATAAACGAACAGTATCAGCTCCGTATTTTTCTACCATCTCTTGTGGATCAATACCGTTGTTTTTCGATTTTGACATCTTAGTCATACCAGCATGAACAAGTTCATTGCCTTTACTATCTATTGCTTTAGCAATACGGCCTTTATCATCACGTTCAATGGTCACCTCGGTTGGTGAAACCCAAATACGCTCGTTAGTTGGGCTGGTATAATAAAAAGCATCAGCTAAAACCATACCTTGGCAAAGTAAACGTTTAGCAGGCTCATCTGATTTAACCAAACCGAAATCACGCATTAATTTATGGAAGAATCGGAAATAAAGTAAATGCATAATCGCATGTTCGATACCACCAACATACTGATCAACAGGTAACCAATAATTAGCTGCTTTTTCATCTAACATACCTTTGTCATAATGCGGGCAAGTATAGCGAGCATAATACCAAGATGACTCCATAAAGGTATCGAAAGTATCTGTTTCTCGAAGGGCTGGTTGACCATTAACAGTTGTTTTTGCCCACTCGGGATCGGCTTTAATAGGACTGGTTATCCCATTCATTTCAACATTTTCAGGTAAAATGACGGGAAGTTGATCTTCAGGTGTTGGGATCGTTGTACCATCTTCAAGCGTCACCATTGGAATCGGCGCTCCCCAATAACGTTGGCGAGAAACACCCCAATCGCGTAAACGATAATTCACTTTACGGTTACCAATACCTAACGCAATAAGTTTATCGGCGATAGCATTGAAAGCTTGATCAAAATCAAGACCATCAAACTCACCTGAATTAAATAATTTACCGTGCTCAGTATAAGCTTGCTCAGAAAGGTCAGGAGCTTGCCCATCTTGATTTAAGATAACTGGTTTAATTGGTAAATTATATTTTGATGCAAATTCATAATCGCGTTCATCGTGACCCGGTACAGCCATCACAGCACCAGTACCATATTCAATTAATACAAAATTAGCGATCCAAACTGGAACCTTATTACCGGTTAATGGATGGATGGCAAAAAATCCAGTCGCCATACCTTTCTTTTCCATTGTAGCCATATCAGCTTCAGCGGTTTTCGTGGTTTTACATTCAGCAATAAACTCAGCAATTTTAGGATTGTTTTGCGCAGCTAATTGAGCAAGAGGATGCTCAGCCGCCACAGATACAAAACTCACACCCATTAACGTATCAGGGCGAGTAGTATAAACGCGTAACTTATCGCTATAATTTTCAACAGCAAAGTCAAATTCCACCCCTTCAGAACGACCAATCCAGTTACGTTGCATGGTCTTAACTTGTTCTGGCCAACTCTCAAGCGTATCTAAATCATTCAATAACTCATCGGCATAATCAGTGATTTTAATAAACCATTGTGGAATCTCTTTACGCTCAACCGGAGTATTACAACGCCAACAACAACCTTCAACTACTTGCTCATTAGCTAGTACAGTTTGATCGTTAGGGCACCAGTTAACAGCTGAAGTCTTTTTATAAACTAAACCTTTCTCAAATAATTTAGTAAAAAACCATTGTTCCCATTTGTAATACTCAGGACGACAAGTCGTAACTTCGCGGTCCCAATCATAACCAAAACCAAGTAATTGCAACTGCTTTTTCATATAAGCAATATTTTCATAAGTCCATTTAGCTGGTGCTGTATTATTTTTAACGGCTGCGCCTTCTGCTGGCAATCCAAATGCATCCCAACCGATTGGCTGTAAAACATTCTTGCCGTTTAAGCGTTGATAACGTGAGATCGTATCACCGATGGTATAATTACGGACATGACCAAGATGCAAACGACCTGAAGGATAAGGAAGCATCGACAAACAGTAATACTTTTCTTTAGATGGATCTTCAGTAACGTGGAAAGTTTTCTCTTCTTGCCAATGTTGTTGTACTTTGGCTTCAATTTCATCTGGGCGATATTGTTCTTGCATGACGAATTAATGTCCTATCTATTATTGCTAATAAAAAATAATCTGCTAATTGTATTGGTTATTGGCACGTTTTACAAACGATATATGAAACAAGGAGGATGATTTGATAACAATATTGATATGAATTAAAATCAATAAAGTTAACAATAAAAATAAAAAAAGAAATAAATCTTTGCTTCCCAGTATATATTAAAAAAACTTAAGATATATTTCTAAAAAATATCAGGAATAGTTTATGGAAAATCGTGCATTTGAATTTCGCTGTTTCACTCGGCGCTCATTTATAAGTTTAATGATACTCATTTGTTGCTTTGGTGTTTTAGTCCTTGGGTGTCTCATGTATTTATTTTTCTCTGATGCGATCATGCCGATGATTCCCAACCAATACTTTGAGGTTATTTTTATTGTTGGACTCCTTGTTCCGGAATTATTTTCTGTCTTTCTATTTGCTATATGTATTGCTCGCTTGTTCCGTAAAAAAATGACGATCAATGTCAATTCATATTCGATTAGTATTGATGACCATAAAAAATTGAATCAAACGTTTCAATGGTCAGCATTACAAACAGTAATAATGTTTAAAAGTACCGTAGTGCTATATCATACGATTATTTTGGAGTTTGATAATAAGGTTATTAATATGATGGTGGCAAAAAGTATCTATTTATCCAAAAAAGATATTGATCAATTTCTTCAATTTATACAATATGTGGATGAACAAATTATAAAGCCAGATTTTACATTATCCTCATCGGATACAACGTTATCAACTAAACTTACCCAAGAACTAACAAAAGCATTAACAAATACAAATTATGATCATGGAGAATACCGTTATTTATATGTTAGAAAGTAACTCATGGGCATATATTGTTTATAAATTACTGATAAAAAAATGGCTATTTAAATATTTAAATAGCCATTATTTTTTAGATCTGAACTAAATTAACCACCATTAAATACACTTAAGAAGCGAGAAAAGTAAGATTTCTTCTCTTCAACAGGCATATTTTCAAGATTAGCTTGTATCAGTTTATCGACTTTTTGGCTTTCGTCAGTCAAACCTAATTCATTATAAGCATTACTCAATAACGATAATGCTGTTTTTGTTGAATCAGTATCTGGAAATAACGCTAACATTTGAATGACTCGATTTACCACGGCAACATAAGCGCCACGATTAGTATAATATTGAGCCACTTTTAACTCATAGCGAGCGATACGGTTCTTTAAATATACTAAACGTTTTTTTGCATCAGCGGCATAACTACTGGTAGGAAAACTAGAAACCAAATAAGTAAAATCTTTAAATGCTGCCATCGCAAATTCAGGGTCACGATCTGAACGATCAACATTAAACCAACCCTGAATAGTATTATCATTTTGCGCCATATTGTTAATACCGCGCATATAAATCACCCAATCGATATTAGGATGGGTTGGATTTAATTTTAAAAAGCGGTCAATTGACGCAATGGCCATAGGATAATCCGCATTTTTATAATAAGCATAAATCAAATCGAGTTGAACTTGTTGTGAATAAGGTCCAAAAGGATAATTTTTATCAATTGTTTCTAAAACAGTAATACTCGATTTTAAATTCCCACCTTCAAGCTCACTTTTGGCTTTATTGTGTAACTCAATTTCTGATACATTTTCAACATCAGGCTTTGTACTCGTACAACCAATTAGTGCGCTACTTAAAGCGATGGCTAACAAAGTATTTAAACGAAGTTTCATTCAGTTTTAATCCAAAATATAATTAAACATTAAAGGCAATGATTAGTATATAATACTCTAAATCATAACAGCTTAAAATAGATAAATTACACATGCACAAGTTAAAACTTTCATCTGAAATAGAACCTACACAACTTGGAATGCGTCTGGATCAAGCTTTGTCAGAGCTTTTCCCTGATTACTCGAGATCTAGAATTAAAGAATGGATCGTCAATAATCACGTGTTAGTTAATAATAATATTGTAAACAAACCTAAAGAAAAAGTTCTCGGTGGAGAAAAAATAACGATAGACGTTGAAATCGAAGAAGAAACGTATCACCAACCTGAAAATATCGAACTCAATATTGTTTATGAAGATGATGATATCTTGGTTATCAACAAACCTCGCGATCTTGTTGTTCACCCCGGCGCAGGTAACCCAAATGGTACAGTGCTAAACGCATTGCTTTATCACTACCCAGATATTTCAAGAGTACCAAGAGCGGGTATTGTTCATCGTTTAGATAAAGACACAACTGGGCTAATGGTCGTCGCTAAAACCATCGAGGCACAAACCCACCTAGTTGAATCCCTACAACGTCGTGAAATTACACGTGAATATGAAGCGGTAGCGATGGGCATAATTACAGCAGGTGGCACAATCGACCAGCCGATCACTCGCCATCCTACTAAACGCACGCATATGGCCGTATTCCCGACAGGAAAGCCAGCGGTAACCCATTATCGAGTCATGGAAAAATATCGACTTCATACTCGACTACGGCTAAGGCTAGAAACTGGCCGAACTCACCAAATTCGTGTACATATGGCTCATATCGCGCACCCACTCGTTGGTGATCCACTTTATGGCGGACGACCAAGACCACCAAAAGGCGCGAGTGAATCCTTTATCCAAACGCTACGAGAATTTGATCGTCAAGCTTTACATGCAACAATGCTACGTTTATATCATCCAATTACAGGTGAACTTATGGAGTGGCATGCGCCAATACCGGATGATATGTTAACATTAATTCATGCGTTACAAGAAGATACAGAACTTCATAAAGATGAACTTGATTGGTAAATAAAAATGATTAAATCAATATATCCTTATTGGCCTGCACCGAGTAATGTTCGCGCTTTCACCTCCACTCGCATTGGAGGGGTAAGCCTTCCCCCTTTTGACAGCTTAAATTTAGGCAGTCGAACAGGGGATGACTTAAATAACATCGTAGAAAATAGAAATCGCTTAATACAAGCGGAAAAAGTGCCGAGTGAACCTTATTGGTTAAATCAAACACACAGTACAACTGTCGTGGATATCACAAAAGTAAAACCAGCAATCAATACGACACGATTTGAAGCTGATGGCTCCTACACTAAGCAAGCTAATCAGGTCAGTGTAGTTTTAACTGCTGATTGTATGCCGGTACTATTTTGCTCAGTTAAAGGCGATCAAGTTGCTGCTGCTCATGCGGGTTGGCGAGGACTATGCCATGGTATTTTAGAAGAAACCGCAAAAAAATTTCAATGCAACACCAATGAAATTCTCGTCTGGCTAGGACCAGCAATCAGTGCACAAAAATTTGAAGTAGGTATTGAAGTTAAAGAACAATTTGAAGAGTATGACAAAAATGCTCACCATGCATTCAAATTTATCGAAGGCAAAAAATATCTGGCCGACCTTTACATGATAGCTAAACAGCGATTAAACGCGATCGGAATTACTCAAATTTATGGTGGTAATTATTGCACGTATACTGAGCGCGATCTGTTTTACTCCTATCGAAGAGAAAACAAAACGGGAAGAATGGCGACAATGATATGGTTTGAAGAAAAGTGATAAACCACTAGTTTAATGGCAGTTAATAAAAAACTACTCAATATCAGCAAACTTATGAGTCTGTAAACTTAACAGCCATTTATTATCGATACGATTATGGTTAATCTGACCTAACAACTCAATGGTATCAAACATATTCATCTCACCATTTATCTCGCAAGGAGACAAATAGTAACGCTTAGCTTCAATATGCTGTTCAATGAAGTGACAAAAATCGATAAAGCCCGCTTGTTTTTCAGCGACGATTCGAACTTCATTGGCAGTTGATTGCAGAATGTTTTGGTAACGGCTTTGATAACAAAATTTAGGACTCAGTGCAACATAATCAATTAATGGATCAACCTTACCCAGCCCATTACTCTCAATAGCAATATAATAACCAGCCTGCTTCAAATGGGACAACAATATAGGTAAATCTCTAACCATAGTAGGCTCACCACCAGTGATAATAATATTGGAACTCTTATATTGCCCGACCATCGCCAGTAATTGCTCTAACGAAAAGCGCTTAAAATGACGAAAATTAGTATCGCACCAACTACAATTCAAATTACAACCAGCAAACCGAATAAAAATAGCAGGCATACCCGTATTATAACCTTCGCCCTGTAAAGATTCGAAGATTTCAACAATGCGATACTCAATCATTTTTCGCTCCGATGATACTCACAATAAGAAGAGGGGGTCTCCCAAAGCTTAATCATCGACACCGGCAAAAACTGAGACAAACGTTCGAAAATAAATTTACTCATTCCTTCCGCCGTAGTACGGCAAGGAAAAGCAAAAACTTTACGTTCCATTTGTTCTAAAAGCATAGCTATTTTGCGTTCATTAGCATTATCTTGATGATAAAGATAAGCATGATCCAATTGATCAACAATCTGCTGTTTTACAATCAACTTAAGATCAGCATAATCCATTACCATATCAGCGCTGGATCCACTGGAAATAAGATCATCGCTGATCTCGACTAACAAACGGTAGGTATGACCATGAAGGTTATGACATTTTCCATTATGCCCATCAAGCATATGACAAGCATCAAATTGAAACTCTTTAGCAATTTTAAACATATAATTTCCTAGTTTTTTTACGTGGGATGGATCACGAACCACGGTGGGCTAACTTAAAAGCGAGGCTAATATAAAGGATAAAAAACCATGTGTCACCTAAATTTTCTCAACCTTATTGATTAATCGATGATTTTTCAAGCTACTTTATCTTTCGCGAAGAAACGAGTAATATATATACATCTTTGTTTCAAAAAATCGTCAAAAATATTGTTAATCAGCTCTTGAAATTTATTCTTCCACACTTATTTAGTGAATATGCAAATGGATTGAATGTTTTAAACATTTAAACCAAATCTATTGCTTAGGAGATAAATAATATGAGGTTAGATAAACTCACAAACAAGTTTCAACAAGCTTTAGCTGATGCTCAATCAATGGCATTAGGTAAAGACAATCAATACATAGAGCCTATACATGTGCTATCAGCCATGTTAAACCAAGAAGGAAGCAGTATAAATCCATTACTTGCTGCTTCAGGCGCGAATGTTGCGACATTACAACAAGAACTAAATCAAGCAATCGAACGCTTACCACAAGTTCAAGGTATCGGTGGTGAAGTTATACCATCACAAGAATTTATTAAAATCTTAAATTTATGCGATAAATTATCCCAAAAAAATGGCGATAGCTACATCTCGTCTGAACTATTTATATTAGCGGCATTAGATGAAAAAGGAAGCCTAGCAGATATCTTAAAAAAAGCAGGCGTTACTAAAGAAAAATTTAGCCAAGCTGTTAACCAAGTGAGAGGAAGTGATAACGTGAACGATCCTAATGCTGAAGATCAACGTGGTGCATTAAAAAAATACACCATTGACCTAACTGAACGCGCAGAACAAGGAAAACTTGACCCAGTAATCGGTCGTGATGAAGAAATTCGTCGCACAATACAAGTATTACAACGTAGAACTAAAAACAACCCAGTACTCATTGGTGAACCAGGTGTTGGTAAAACCGCTATTGTTGAAGGACTTGCACAACGAATTGTTAACCGAGAAGTGCCAGAAGGATTACGTAACAAGCGCGTATTATCATTAGATATGGGGGCATTAATTGCTGGTGCTAAATATCGTGGTGAATTTGAAGAACGCTTAAAAGCGGTATTAAAAGATATTGCCAAAGCGGAAGGCAGCATAATTTTATTTATTGATGAAATTCACACCATGGTTGGTGCAGGTAAAAGTGACGGGGCGATGGATGCTGGAAACATGTTAAAACCAGCATTAGCTCGAGGTGAACTACACTGCGTAGGGGCAACTACACTTGATGAATATCGTCAATACATAGAAAAAGATCCAGCATTAGAACGTCGATTCCAAAAAGTCTATGTGGCAGAACCAACAGTTGAAGACACGATCGCAATCTTACGTGGTTTAAAAGAGCGCTATGAACTCCATCACCACGTACAAATTACTGATCCAGCCATTGTTGCTGCTGCAACTTTATCGCATCGTTACATCTCTGATCGAATGTTACCCGATAAAGCGATCGACTTAATCGACGAAGCAGCATCAAGCATCCGTATGCAAATGGATTCAAAACCAGAATCATTGGATCGACTTGAAAGACGTATTATCCAACTCAAACTTGAACAACAAGCGCTCAAGAAAGAGTCTGATGATGCAAGTAAAAAACGACTAGAGATGTTAAACGATGAACTTGCTGAAAAAGAAAAGGATTATGCATCACTTGAAGAAGAGTGGAAGTCAGAGAAGGCTGCACTTTCGGGCACTCAAAATATCAAGGCGGAGCTGGAAAAAGCGCGTACCGAGATAGAACAAGCTCGCCGAATGGGTGACTTGAACAAAATGTCCGAATTACAATATGGCAAAATTCCAGAGTTAGAAAAGAAATTGGCTTCTGCAACGCAATTAGAAGGCAAAACCATGAAGTTATTGCGTAACAAAGTCACCGATAACGAAATTGCCGAAGTACTATCTAAAGCAACGGGTATTCCTGTATCAAGAATGCTTGAAAGCGAAAAAGATAAACTACTTCACATGGAAGAAGCCTTACACAAACGTGTAATCGGTCAAGACGAAGCGGTTGTTGCCGTTGCTAATGCGATTCGTCGCAGTCGAGCAGGGCTATCTGACCCTAACAAACCGATTGGATCCTTCCTATTTTTAGGACCAACAGGGGTAGGTAAAACTGAACTTTGTAAAGCCTTAGCTAACTTCATGTTTGACAGTGAAGATGCAATGGTTCGAATTGACATGTCCGAATTCATGGAAAAACATTCCGTGGCTCGATTAATCGGTGCACCTCCTGGATATGTTGGTTATGAAGAAGGTGGCTATTTAACTGAAGCAGTAAGACGTCGACCATACTCCGTCATCCTACTTGATGAAGTTGAAAAAGCGCACCCAGATGTATTTAATATTTTATTACAAGTGCTTGATGATGGCCGATTAACTGATGGACAAGGCAGAACTGTGGATTTTAGAAACACAGTCATTATCATGACATCTAACTTAGGTTCAGACCTAATTCAAGGTCACGTCGAACTAAGTTATGACGAAATGAAAGCTTTAGTTATGACAGTGGTAACCCAACATTTCAGACCGGAATTTATTAACCGAATTGATGAAACAGTGGTATTCCACCCACTAGGTCAAGAAAACATTAAAGCAATTGCAAAAATACAACTCGCTCATGTTGAAAAACGCCTAGAAGAACGTGGATATGAAATGGATATCTCTGATAGTGCACTAGAACAACTTGCCAAAGTTGGCTTCGACCCAATTTATGGTGCAAGACCATTGAAACGTGCAATACAGCAAGAGATTGAAAACCCACTAGCTCAACAAATTTTATCGGGTAAATTAGTGCCTGGTAAAAAGATTCATCTAGACGTAGATGATGGAAATATTGTTGCAAAACAATAAGGTTACTTACTTATTGCGTCGAATAGGCAACAATATAAATAAGCCAAAAAGCCTGAAAAGAAATTTTCAGGCTTTTTTTATCACTAATACGGCCACCATGCGCATCTCAATTAAATAAAAAAAGTTGAGGAGCTGGTTTTTTGAGGTGTTAATTGCAGAAATAATTAGAAAATAAAAATCCTGAAAGTTTCTTGTCAGACTTTTTTGTAGAAAATCTTAAAACTTAAAATTGACAGTTCAACTAATTAGAAAAAATTCTTGTCTTAAATTTATAACCTAAATTTAACACCTAAATAACCGCCTTATTGACTATAAAAATTGGTAATATTTTGGGTTTAATCCTTTCAATTAATAAAAAAGATGGAATTAAATGTTCATCTCTATTTCGGCTTTATCATATTGTTTCTCTATAGAGAATTTGGCAAAATGAATAAAGAGCCAGTTAATTCATTCTAAAGGACGCAAATATGATCAAGTTAATCATCACTGATTTAGATGGAACATTCTTAAATAGCCAAGGCGACTATGACCGAACATTATTCACTCAAGTCTATGACCTTATGGCAAAACAAAACGTCCAATTTGTTGCATGTACTGGAAAACAGTGTGAACGAGTAGAAGAACTCTTTGCCGATTATCTCGATAAAATTTGGATAGTAGGCGATAGTGCCACCACAATCAAACATAAAGGTGAATTTATCTATCGCTCTTTCATTGAAAATCAACTTGGTCAACGTATCATCAAAACCCTTGAACAAGCCAGTCAAGAGCATGTCATCATTGCATGTACTGCAAAAGGTGCAGTAATCAAATCTAATTTGCCTGCACACCTAAAACAAAAAGTCCGAGGATCGTATGCAACAATCATCGAAGTGGATGATTTTAAAACTGTCGCTGACAACTTTATCAAAATTACCGTGTATGACGAAAAAGAACAATGCCCACAAACACGCAAGCACCTAACACCGTATGATAATGACGTTTACATCGTCGTATCAGAAGCCGCTTGGATAGATATCACTGAACACAACGTCCACAAAGGCAATACTATCAAAAAACTACAACAAATCCTAAATATCACCTACCAGGAAACAATGGCATTTGGTGATGGCCTCAACGACATTGAACTACTCGAACAAGCCAATTACAGCTTCGCAATGCGTAATGCTTTCGACGAAACTAAAGCAGTAGCTAAATTTATTACTGGTTCAAATAATGAAAGTGCCGTAATGACAACAATACAACTTATGTTAGCGCTTCAATAAAAAATTGAGGAGCGGGGTTTTTAAGACTTCAAAAACCCCGCTCCTCAACTTTATTTATTCTCAATTTGCCACTGATTTATCTCATCTAAAAGCAATCATTAAAATACTACTCAGATTAAATCATAGTCATATAAACCTGATTATTAAGTAAATTCTTCGGATCAAACTGCTGCTTGATAGCGCGCATAAGTTGGCGATTGGCTTTAGGAATAGCATCATTATAATAGCTCACTTTCGCTGTACCAATGCCATGTTCTGCCGAAGGTAATCCACCAAGTTCAAGGCATTTTTGATAAAGAGCTTGATGAACTTGCTGTAGATCGGTATCCCACTGTTTATCATCACGATCATCACGCAAAATGCATAGATGAATATTTCCATCACCAGCGTGACCAAAGGCTAACATGCGTACCTTGGTTTTTGCTTCAAGCTGTTTGGTGAAGTGAATAAAATCAGCAATACGATTTATTGGAACCACAATATCAATCGGATCTTGTTCGGTCACTGCCTCAACCGCTCGCACAAATGAACCGCGAATCGTCCAAATTTGACTAGCTTGATTGCTATCTTCAGCAACAAAATAGTCACAATCACCTAAATTCGCTAATAATTGCTTTCGTTGCTGTTCGATGGATTGTTGATCTGATCCATCAAGCATAATAATCAAATAAGCTTGGCTATGAGGTAGTGGGAATTGAAATCCTGAATACTTTTCGCCCCATTGTGCAACTTTACGTTCCACAAACTCTAGCGCGGTTGGCGTTAGGGTATGTAAAATGGTTGTGATACTGGCAATAGCCTGCTCAATAGTATTAAAACCAACAACAAATGTTTGAGATACTTTCGGCTTGGCGATCAGTTTTAATGTACATTGGGTAATGATGCCTAAAGTACCTTCACTGCCAATAAACAGATGCTTTAAAGTAAGCCCAGTATTGTCCTTAACATTTTTACTGCCAATATTTAACACACTCCCATCTGCCATCACCACCTCAAGTGCTTGCACATAGTCACGAGTTACACCGTATTTTACCGCACGCATCCCTCCTGCATTAGTACTGATATTTCCGCCAATAGTGGAGGTTTTAGCGCCCGGATCAGGTGGATAAAAAAGATCATACTGCTCAACAAACTGTTGTAAATCCTGCAATAAAATGCCGGGCTGTACCGTAATAGTGAAAGTTTCCTTGTCTAACTCAACAATCTCATTCATCAATGATAAATCAAGAATAATGCCACCATTAGGAATGGTTGAACCCACTAAATTCGTCCCAGCACCGCGAGTGGTAATATTCAGATTATTGGCATTGGCAAATTTAACCACATCCGCTACTTCTTCGGTTGTTTTAGGATAAACTAATATATCAGCCTGCCCATATTTAAGCTTTAAACCATCGGTCAAGTAGGATTGTGGGATGGCATCTGCCAAAACAATGCGTTTTGAATCTTTAATGATAAGATTGTTCATACTAAATTACCCACTATTTATAGCTTCTATCAAAGTGATTGGCTAACTTGTCACCGAGGTATTGAATCACCATCACAATAAAAATAAGAATAACAATACACAAAATAAGCACCTCGGTTACATAGCGTTGATAACCATAGCTGATCGCCAAATCACCAATACCACCGCCACCAACAACCCCAGCCATTGAGCTAAAGCTGATAAGTGAAATTGTGGTAACTGTTGCGTGTCGTATTAATTGCGCCATTGCCTCAGGAAACAATATCCCAAAAATAATACGCATATGTGATGCACCACTTGCTACCGCAGCTTCGATCACGCCTTTATCAATTTGGCTAAAAGCGTTTTCTGCTAATCGTGCATAAAATGCAATAGCGGCAAGTGAAAGCGGTAAAATTACCGCTTTAGGACCCACTGCGGTATCAACCAACAGCGCGCCTAAAGGTAACACCGTAACCATCAGAATTAAAAATGGAATTGAACGGGTTGCATTGACGATAAAATTCGCAATACTGTTAATGATTCTATTTTTAAAGAAGAATTGATTTGACATTAAAAACAGCAATAATCCGATTAATGTGCCGAAGATCAAACCAGCTAATAATGACCAACTTACCATAATGAATGTCTCGTAAGCGGCTTTCCATAACATTTGCGCTATTTCGTTAATGGTGAGTTTAATCATTAGTTTATTTCCTCAATAATAACTTCTTGATCGGCCAATTTGGTGATTAAATTTTGGATATTATTCGATTCACCAATAAGCTCGATCACCAAATTACCTAAAGCTTGATTGTCGAAATATTCAATAAACCCATGCAAAATATTAAATGACACACCCGTTTCAATCGCTGATTGATACAGAATTGGCTGGGTAGTGTTTTCATTAATGTAGCGCAAACGGACCAATTTTCCTTTTACATTTTGCTTTATAATATCTGGCAAATGGGTATTTTCATCGATATTAAGAAATTCTTGTGTGAATGGCTGTTTAGGGCAGGCAAAAAGGTTAAACGTGGTATTCATTTCGACAATTTCACCTTGTGACATTACCGCAACTCGGTGGCAGATTTTTTTAACCACATCAATTTCATGGGTGATTAAAACAATAGTTAAACCAAATTTTTGATTAAGCTGTTTTAACAAATCAAGAATCGCGCTGGTAGTAGTTGGATCTAAAGCACTGGTGGCTTCATCACACAACAAAATTTTGGCGTCATTAGCCAGCGCTCTGGCAATACCGACTCGTTGTTTTTGCCCACCACTGAGTTCAGCAGGGTAGGCATTCGCTTTATCACTTAACCCAACTAAAGCAAGCAATTCGTTGACTCTATTTTTAACCGCATCGCCTTTTTTACCAGCGGCTTTAAGCACAAAAGCAATATTTTCATAAACGGTTTTTGATGATGCTAAATTAAAGTTCTGAAAAATCATCCCAACATGAAAACGAAACGCTTGCAATTCACGCCCACGTAAGGTTTGAATATCAACACCATTAATAATAACTTGCCCGGACGAAGGTTCAGCAAGCCGATTAAGCGTTCTTACTAAAGTACTTTTTCCCGCACCGCTCGAACCAATGATCCCGAAGATCTCGCCTTGATTGACATCAAACGAGACCTTTTTAACCGCTTCAACAACTTGATCTTTGGCTTTAAATCTTACAGAAACATCTTTTACTTGAATTAAAGTCTGCATAATTAAAATAACTGATAATCAGGTTTTTGGAAGGTATAGAAAATACCATTTTTATCATTAATGACTTGAGCAAACTCAGGTGATTTAAGCACGTCGATAATGTCTTTACCTAATGTATCTTTTGATTCAGTGCGAATCGCAATAACATTTTTATGATCTTTATCTAACACTTCATGATAAAGCGCCTTAGAAAGATCTAAACCCGCACCAATTGCATAATTACCATTAACCACTGATAACGCAACATTGTCAAGCGAACGTGGAGTTTGTGGTGCTTCAATTGGCACAATCTCTAAACCATAACGGTTTTCGATAATGTTTTTAGGGGTTAAATTGTTTTTATCCACATTTGGATCAAGCTTAATCAACCCAGCTGCTTCTAAAATGCGTAAAGCACGAGCTTCGTTAGTAACATCGCTTGAAATAGTCACTTGATCGCCTTGTTTTAATTGCGAAAAGTCAGTAATTTTATTTGAATAAATTCCTGCGCCAGCTGTTGGTACAAAACCAATCGCCATAATATCTAAATTACGCGCTTGCTTAAAATTATTAAGATAAGTTAAATGTTGAAATAAATTAACATCAATATCTCTATTTGCTAATGCTAAGTTTGGTTGAACATAATCGCTAAATTCACGAATTTCGATATGGTAACCTTTCTTTTCTAATCCAGGCGCAATAGCTTGTTTAAACATGTCGCCATAAGGACCAGCTGCAACACCAACTGTAATTTGATTCTCTTTTTTAGCATTATCACAGCCAGTTAATACTGAAATTAAAATGACTAAACTTGCCACAATTAATTTTTTAAACATAATAATTTTTCCTTAAGTTTGGATAATCTTTCTAAAGCTGCAATCAGCGTTGGTTCTTGTTTAGCAAAATGGAAACGAATATAACGATATTCAGGATGTTTAAAAAAGGCCGATCCCGGCACAGCTGCTACGCCGACTTCTTTAATTAACCATTCGCAAAATTCAAAATCGGTCTTAAATGGATTAAACGCCGAAATATCCACTAAAACATAATACGCACCTTGAGGCTCATAATAAGCAAGGCCTAACTCATCTAATCCGTTCAAAAATAAACGGCGCTTAGCGGTGTAAGTTTCGGTCAATTGTTGATAA
Organism: Gilliamella sp. wkB195; assembly: GCF_001690445.1. Lineage (NCBI taxonomy): Bacteria > Pseudomonadati > Pseudomonadota > Gammaproteobacteria > Orbales > Orbaceae > Gilliamella > Gilliamella sp. wkB195. The sequence goes on along the minus strand of NZ_LZGP01000017.1, from coordinate 4,328 downwards.
TAATCATCTCCTAAAGCTAACCCTGCACAAGCTGCTTTTTGTAGTGGGGCAGCAGCGCCAACGGTAAGAAAATCATGGATCATCTTACAACCATCTATAATCCTTTTATCAGCAATAATATAACCAAGGCGCCAACCGGTTATCGAATAGGTTTTCGACAACGAGCTACAACAAATAGTCCGCTCTTTCATATTTGGAAAACCTGCCAAATAAAGATGTTTATGCGGAGCATAAACCATATGCTCATACACTTCATCGGTAATAATGTAGGCATCAAACTCAATCGCCAATTGACTGATATAATCAAGCTCATCCTTAGTAAATACCTTGCCACAAGGATTGCTAGGATTACATAAAATCAGCGCCTTAGCGCCTTGTTCAAAAGCTTCACGAAGTTGCTGTTTATCAAATTCAAATGTCGGTGGGATCAAAGGCACATAAATTGGGATGGCATCAGAAAGAATGGCGTCCGCTCCGTAATTCTCATAAAACGGCGAAAAGATAATAACTTTATCTTTTGGATTACAAACCGTCATTACCGCACACATCATCGCCTCGGTGCTACCACAAGTAACCAACACGTTTTCGTCTGGGTTGATATCAATTTGCATTAACTTTTGTTGCTTTTTAGCTAACAGACGCCGAAACTCAGCCGATCCCCAAGTGATCTCATATTGATGAGGACCACAATCGGCAGCTTGTTTTAACGCATCGATTAAAGGTTTCGGCGGATCAAAATCTGGAAAACCCTGTGACAAATTGATAGCTTGATATTGATTAGCGATCCGAGTCATCCGACGGATAACCGAATCGGAAAAGTGATCGAGTCGATTGGCTAGTTTATGCATTGTTTTTTATATATTAAAATTATGAAGTTGGAGATTATAATATAAATCTTTCTATAACGGTTAAATAATATATTTATATATAGTTATACTTTTTTCTTATAACGGAGTCGAAAATAGCGACTAGATTTTAAAAAAGTTGAGGAGCGGGGTTTTTGATCTTATAAATTCCACTTCAAAATTATTTAATGATCAACATTATTAATTTTAAACGATAAGATAACATTTTTTAAGATCAATAATTATGATTATTAAAGTTTTGTAAGTATTATATTTCCAATTAAAACAATGGGTAGTTGTTTTTTCAATCATGCTTTTTTATGATCTTCTTTACGAAAGTTAACAATCTAAGGTAAAAAAAGTATTGCACCTGTTTTTTTCAGTCACTATACTTTTTACATAGTTTTAGCGGGATAGCTAAAACAATAAATAGAAAAATAGTAAATAAATCAAAAATATACTTGACAGGATTGTCGCAGATGTTCTATAATTTTCAACAGGCAACAGGCAACAGGCAACTTGGCCAACCTCTAATTTAAATTCGCTAAACTTAAGCGCTCAATCTTCATTTTTCACAAAAGTTCATTTTTTCGCTAAATTCAGCGAAATTTCCAAAATTTTTGCGCGATCTTTTTTACGATCCTTTAAACGATCTCTTTTATCGGAGTTGATCTTTCTCGGCTTGTTTTTTTTGATCCCTTTTTCTAGCCATGCATTAACCTCTAAAACAACCAATATAATTCATGGTAGTGTGCCGTATCTAACTTACGATGGTGGTCATACTCGTATTGTTGATACTGAAGGTTTATTAAGTATTACGCTATCCAATGGAATGCAATACACACCATCAACGAATAATTCATCCAGAACACCAATAGAGTTACCTGAAGTTGGTCAAAGTTTTGCAGATATAGGTATGATGGTGCCAACTAACACTGATTTTGTTGAACTCAATACGCTAGTTGATTCGCCATATAATTATTGGGGAGATGATGATGGAGATGGTGATGTTACTGCAACCGGTACTTTAAGTTTATCTATCGAGGATAAATACGATCAACCTGTATCGCGTGATACTGTACTATCGATTTGTAATGCGCCTTATAGGGTTGAATTAGTTAGTACTGAAGGTAGCTTAACCACACGTTATGGCATACCTAATAGTCGTAGTTTTAGCGCTGGAAATGTGACCTATTATATAAATTCTAAGGTTGCACCAGAGGTTTGTTTTTCCAGACCTAATTTAGAATTAGGTGATATTAATGAGAACGGTTATGATATAGACTTCCGTGGTCCAGCTTCGATTTGGAACCCAAGTAAAGGGTTTCTTACTCAAACACTTTCCCCGTTATTTTATGGTCAAAATTTTCCGACTACTGGTGCTAACAACTTATACTTTGATTTAGACATTATCGGTAGTGATCAACCATTGTCTTGGTCTCCAGTTTCTCATGGCGGTATCACCGCGACAATGACTAATTCTACCGCTACAAGTGTACGCGTTACCTTAACCGGTCCAGTTGCGAGTTCATCCCAATGGGCATCTAATCCCCCAGATAGTATTGCTATACCTACTTTACCTCAGATATTCGAGTTAGTCGGACGAGATAGTCAAGGTAATAAAGCTGTTAAGTATGGATTTGAGTTAAAACAGTGGTTCGTCAATCGAGGCACTAGCTCTTACCATTATTCGGATACATTATCTTGGTGTAATAGTCTAGGTTATCGGATGGTTAAGATAAAAGATTTAACTAATGCTGTTCGTTCAGCAAAAGGAGAAACTATATCTGGCGCTACGCCTTCATCATCGGGTAATTATTACCAGCGTCAGATTGGTGCAGGCCTTTTTACCGAGTGGGGAACTGTGTCCAACTACGCCAACGCCAATTTCACTTTCAGCTTTTACTGGACAAACGACCCTATTGATAAAGACATGCTTGTTGTTTCTGCATACAACGGTGCTGTGGGTTGGTATAACTACTACACTCACTACGGGCTTTGTGTTTCGCCTTAGTTACATTAATGAGTAAGCATAAAAAATATATAAATCAGAATATTAATCAGCAAGGATGGCAGCTATGCATTATAATTTCAAACATGGACAAAACAGGCCAATTTATCATTTAAATTCATTTAATTTAAGCATTCAACGCTTATTTTTCAATTTCAGTTTATTCATCCACGAAAATTTAAGAACGCTTCGTCGTTCATTGCGAAGTGCTTTTCAATGCTTATTTCGTGGTTCCAAATTATCCCGGCAAATCTTCTTAGTGTTAATGGTGGTTACTTTTCATCCTTTTCCTGGCCATGCATTAACATCTAAAACATCAAATGTTGTTAATGGTAATGTTCCGTATTTAACATTTGATGGCGGTCGCACACGTGCAATTAATACCGACGGTTTGCTAGGGATTACTTTATCAAATGGAATGAGATATACCCCGTCAACGAATAGCTCATCAAATTTTCCAATAGTGCTACCGATAGTAGGGCAAAGTTTTGCAGATATCAGTATGTTTGTGCCAACTAATACCAATTCAGTTGCGCTCAGTACCGTTATCGGTTGGCCGTATAATTATTGGGGCGATGATGATGGTGATGGTGATATTTCTGCGACAGGCAGTTTAAATTTATCTATTTTTGATAAAAACGACCAACCTGTTTCACGTTATACTGTACTGGATATTTGTAATGCACCCTACCGAATTGTATTAAGTAATACATTCAGTACATTGAGTTCACGTTATGGTGTTCCTAATAGCCGTTTCTATGGTGCTGGAAGTGTAACATATTATGTTAAACCTAATTTACCGCCAGCGATTTGTTTTGTTAAGCCAAATGTGGTTCATGAGAGAAGAGAGTACAATGGTCCAGATTGGTTGTGGGACAGTAATAAAGGTTTTCGGATTCAGTCAACATCCCCATCATCTTATAACTTAAATTTTCCTACAACGGGTGCTCATGGTTTTTACTTTGATTTGGATATTGGTGGTGTGGGTCCGCTGTCATGGGCGCCTGTTTCACGAGAGGGTATAACCGCGAATATGTACTATTTAAACAATACCACTCTACGCGTTACATTAACCGGTCCAGTAATCCCGCCATCTCAATGGCATTCTAAGAATCCTAATCGTATAGCTAAGCCGACTCTACCCCAGACCTTCGAGTTAATTGGTCGTGACAGTCGAGGTAACGAAGTTGTTAAGTATGGTTTTGTGTTAAATAAGTGGTTTGTTAATAACGGTGATGGGGTTAATAAACTGGATGAATTAAGTGCGTTGTGTAAAAAAATAGGAGGTTATAAAGTTGTGACGGTAAGGGATTTAACTAATGCAAATTTTGATGGCTTAGGTGCTACCCCATCATCATCAGGTAATCATTTTCAGCGACGAATTGGTGCAGGGCTCTTGTCAGAGTGGGGCACTGTGTACCTATACTCTGGAGCCAATTTCTACAACGATTGGTATGTGACTCGTAATAAGT
>NZ_LZGP01000016.1:0-2764 GCF_001690445.1 Gilliamella sp. wkB195 | reverse complement strand
TTCCCTCTTCACGACGAACGTTAGCACCCGCCGTGTGTCTCCCATGATTAAACTTGTCAGTATTCGGAGTTTGCATCGGGTTGGTAAGCCGGGATGGCCCCCTAGCCGAAACAGTGCTCTACCCCCAACAGTTATACATGAGGCGCTACCTAAATAGCTTTCGGGGAGAACCAGCTATCTCCCGGTTTGATTGGCCTTTCACCCCCAGCCACAGGTCATCCGCTAATTTTTCAACATTAGTCGGTTCGGTCCTCCAGTTAGTGTTAACCAACCTTCAACCTGCCCATGGCTAGATCACCGGGTTTCGGGTCTATACCCTGCAACTTAACGCACAGTTAATACTCGGTTTCCCTTCGGCTCCCCTATTCGGTTAACCTTGCTACAGAATATAAGTCGCTGACCCATTATACAAAAGGTACGCAGTCACACATACCCAACGGTACATGCTCCCACTGATTGTACGTACACGGTTTCAGGGTCTATTTCACTCCCCTCCCGGGGTTCTTTTCGCCTTTCCCTCACGGTACTGGTTCACTATCGGTCAATCAGGAGTATTTAGCCTTGGAGGATGGTCCCCCCATCTTCAGACAGGATATCACGTGTCCCGCCCTACTCTATAAGCTTCCACATAATGCATTTTCATGTACGGGACTTTCACCCTCTATCGTGCGACTTTCCAGACGCTTCCACTAATACATTATGCTACCCGCTTGGGCTACTCCCATTTCGCTCGCCGCTACTTTGGGAATCTCGGTTGATTTCTTTTCCTCGGGGTACTTAGATGTTTCAGTTCTCCCGGTTCGCCTCATCTGACTATGTATTCATCAGATGATAGTGCAGTCGCCTGCACTGGGTTTCCCCATTCGGACATCAACGGCTATAGCGCCTTTTATCGGCTCACCGTCGCTTTTCGCAGATTAACACGTCCTTCATCGCCTCTGATTGCCTAGGCATCCACCGTGTACGCTTAATTTCTTAACCTTACAACTCACAGTTGTCTTGGTTTTAATTACGCTTTTTCTCTTTTCTACTTCATCACATCCATACTTTCATACAAATGCTTTCCGTAAAAACGAGAACTCGTTTCTTTCAGCTTGTTCCTAATTGTTAAAGAGCTTTATCTTTCTATTCATTCGAATATCAAATAAATACAAAAATAATTTTATGATTTTTAAAAGAGGTATCTTTAATGGTGGAGCTAAGCGGGATCGAACCGCTGGCCTCCTGCGTGCAAGGCAGGCGCTCTCCCAGCTGAGCTATAGCCCCATTGTTTCACTTCATCAACTAATCAAGCCATCAGCTTAATTGTCGAATTGGTGGGTCTGAGTGGACTTGAACCACCGACCTCACCCTTATCAGGGGTGCGCTCTAACCACCTGAGCTACAGACCCAATAAAGTGACTCTTTCTAAACAAACAATCTGTGTGAACACTTACGAGCTCTTCGTAAGGAGGTGATCCAACCGCAGGTTCCCCTACGGTTACCTTGTTACGACTTCACCCCAGTCATGAATCACACCGTGGTAAACGCCCTCCCGAAGGTTAAGCTATCTACTTCTGGTGCAACCCACTCCCATGGTGTGACGGGCGGTGTGTACAAGGCCCGGGAACGTATTCACCGTGACATTCTGATTCACGATTACTAGCGATTCCGACTTCATGGAGTCGAGTTGCAGACTCCAATCCGGACTTAGACGTACTTTCTGAGGTCCGCTTGCTCTCGCGAGGTCGCCTCCCTTTGTATACGCCATTGTAGCACGTGTGTAGCCCTGGTCGTAAGGGCCATGATGACTTGACGTCGTCCCCACCTTCCTCCGCTTTATCAACGGCAGTCTCCTTTGAGTTCCCGACCGAATCGCTGGCAACAAAGGATAAGGGTTGCGCTCGTTGCGGGACTTAACCCAACATTTCACAACACGAGCTGACGACAGCCATGCAGCACCTGTCTCACAGTTCCCGAAGGCACTCTCGCATCTCTGCAAGATTCTGTGGATGTCAAGACCAGGTAAGGTTCTTCGCGTTGCATCGAATTAAACCACATGCTCCACCGCTTGTGCGGGCCCCCGTCAATTCATTTGAGTTTTAACCTTGCGGCCGTACTCCCCAGGCGGTCGATTTATCGCGTTAGCTTCGGAGCCCATCACTCAGGGCAACAAACTCCAAATCGACATCGTTTACAGCGTGGACTACCAGGGTATCTAATCCTGTTTGCTCCCCACGCTTTCGCATCTCAGCGTCAGTATCTGTCCAGAAGGCCGCCTTCGCCACCGGTATTCCTCCACATCTCTACGCATTTCACCGCTACACGTGGAATTCTACCTTCCTCTACAATACTCTAGTTAACCAGTTTTAAGTGCAATTCCTAGGTTGAGCCCAGGGCTTTCACACCTAACTTAATTATCCGCCTACATGCCCTTTACGCCCAGTCATTCCGATTAACGCTCGCACCCTCCGTATTACCGCGGCTGCTGGCACGGAGTTAGCCGGTGCTTCTTCTGTAATTAACGTCAATTGATGCACCTATTAGATACACCACCTTCCTCATTACCGAAAGTACTTTACAACCCGAAGGCCTTCTTCATACACGCGGCATGGCTGCATCAGGGTTTCCCCCATTGTGCAATATTCCCCACTGCTGCCTCCCGTAGGAGTCTGGACCGTGTCTCAGTTCCAGTGTGGCTGGTCATCCTCTCAGACCAGCTAGAGATCGTCGCCTTGGTAAGCCTTTACCTCACCAACTAGCTAATCCCATATGGGTTCATCAA
>NZ_LZGP01000015.1:0-2755 GCF_001690445.1 Gilliamella sp. wkB195 | reverse complement strand
AGCTATTACGCTTTCTTTAAATGATGGCTGCTTCTAAGCCAACATCCTAGCTGTCTAAGCCTTCCCACTTCGTTTCCCACTTAACTATGACTTTGGGACCTTAGCTGGCGGTCTGGGTTGTTTCCCTCTTCACGACGAACGTTAGCACCCGCCGTGTGTCTCCCATGATTAAACTTGTCAGTATTCGGAGTTTGCATCGGGTTGGTAAGCCGGGATGGCCCCCTAGCCGAAACAGTGCTCTACCCCCAACAGTTATACATGAGGCGCTACCTAAATAGCTTTCGGGGAGAACCAGCTATCTCCCGGTTTGATTGGCCTTTCACCCCCAGCCACAGGTCATCCGCTAATTTTTCAACATTAGTCGGTTCGGTCCTCCAGTTAGTGTTAACCAACCTTCAACCTGCCCATGGCTAGATCACCGGGTTTCGGGTCTATACCCTGCAACTTAACGCACAGTTAATACTCGGTTTCCCTTCGGCTCCCCTATTCGGTTAACCTTGCTACAGAATATAAGTCGCTGACCCATTATACAAAAGGTACGCAGTCACACATACCCAACGGTACATGCTCCCACTGATTGTACGTACACGGTTTCAGGGTCTATTTCACTCCCCTCCCGGGGTTCTTTTCGCCTTTCCCTCACGGTACTGGTTCACTATCGGTCAATCAGGAGTATTTAGCCTTGGAGGATGGTCCCCCCATCTTCAGACAGGATATCACGTGTCCCGCCCTACTCTATAAGCTTCCACATAATGCATTTTCATGTACGGGACTTTCACCCTCTATCGTGCGACTTTCCAGACGCTTCCACTAATACATTATGCTACCCGCTTGGGCTACTCCCATTTCGCTCGCCGCTACTTTGGGAATCTCGGTTGATTTCTTTTCCTCGGGGTACTTAGATGTTTCAGTTCTCCCGGTTCGCCTCATCTGACTATGTATTCATCAGATGATAGTGCAGTCGCCTGCACTGGGTTTCCCCATTCGGACATCAACGGCTATAGCGCCTTTTATCGGCTCACCGTCGCTTTTCGCAGATTAACACGTCCTTCATCGCCTCTGATTGCCTAGGCATCCACCGTGTACGCTTAATTTCTTAACCTTACAACTCACAGTTGTCTTGGTTTTAATTACGCTTTTTCTCTTTTCTACTTCATCACATCCATACTTTCATACAAATGCTTTCCGTAAAAACGAGAACTCGTTTCTTTCAGCTTGTTCCTAATTGTTAAAGAGCTTTATCTTTCTATTCATTCGAATATCAAATAAATACAAAAATAATTTTATTTTAGAAATAATCTCATCTGATGGCGTCCCCTAGGGGATTCGAACCCCTGTTACCGCCGTGAAAGGGCGATGTCCTAGGCCTCTAGACGAAGGGGACTTAATTATTTCTTATTAAACAAACAATCTGTGTGAACACTTACGAGCTCTTCGTAAGGAGGTGATCCAACCGCAGGTTCCCCTACGGTTACCTTGTTACGACTTCACCCCAGTCATGAATCACACCGTGGTAAACGCCCTCCCGAAGGTTAAGCTATCTACTTCTGGTGCAACCCACTCCCATGGTGTGACGGGCGGTGTGTACAAGGCCCGGGAACGTATTCACCGTGACATTCTGATTCACGATTACTAGCGATTCCGACTTCATGGAGTCGAGTTGCAGACTCCAATCCGGACTTAGACGTACTTTCTGAGGTCCGCTTGCTCTCGCGAGGTCGCCTCCCTTTGTATACGCCATTGTAGCACGTGTGTAGCCCTGGTCGTAAGGGCCATGATGACTTGACGTCGTCCCCACCTTCCTCCGCTTTATCAACGGCAGTCTCCTTTGAGTTCCCGACCGAATCGCTGGCAACAAAGGATAAGGGTTGCGCTCGTTGCGGGACTTAACCCAACATTTCACAACACGAGCTGACGACAGCCATGCAGCACCTGTCTCACAGTTCCCGAAGGCACTCTCGCATCTCTGCAAGATTCTGTGGATGTCAAGACCAGGTAAGGTTCTTCGCGTTGCATCGAATTAAACCACATGCTCCACCGCTTGTGCGGGCCCCCGTCAATTCATTTGAGTTTTAACCTTGCGGCCGTACTCCCCAGGCGGTCGATTTATCGCGTTAGCTTCGGAGCCCATCACTCAGGGCAACAAACTCCAAATCGACATCGTTTACAGCGTGGACTACCAGGGTATCTAATCCTGTTTGCTCCCCACGCTTTCGCATCTCAGCGTCAGTATCTGTCCAGAAGGCCGCCTTCGCCACCGGTATTCCTCCACATCTCTACGCATTTCACCGCTACACGTGGAATTCTACCTTCCTCTACAATACTCTAGTTAACCAGTTTTAAGTGCAATTCCTAGGTTGAGCCCAGGGCTTTCACACCTAACTTAATTATCCGCCTACATGCCCTTTACGCCCAGTCATTCCGATTAACGCTCGCACCCTCCGTATTACCGCGGCTGCTGGCACGGAGTTAGCCGGTGCTTCTTCTGTAATTAACGTCAATTGATGCACCTATTAGATACACCACCTTCCTCATTACCGAAAGTACTTTACAACCCGAAGGCCTTCTTCATACACGCGGCATGGCTGCATCAGGGTTTCCCCCATTGTGCAATATTCCCCACTGCTGCCTCCCGTAGGAGTCTGGACCGTGTCTCAGTTCCAGTGTGGCTGGTCATCCTCTCAGACCAGCTAGAGATCGTCGCCTTGGTAAGCCTTTACCTCACCAACTAGCTAATCCCATATGGGTTCATCAA
>NZ_LZGP01000014.1:0-49635 GCF_001690445.1 Gilliamella sp. wkB195 | reverse complement strand
TTTCCGGATAGATTTAAAAACTCAAAGTCTTTTTATATTTAATTATCAAATTATTTCAAATATTTATAATGAAATTTGATTTCAGATAAATAATATATAAAAGATATCATCCAAATATGGAATTGTGAATAGATAAAGATATCTGGTTACCAAATAATAATATGGATAAACAAAAAATTTTTTATGTTAGTAATAATACATTTAAGCCTGATAGATTAATTACAACTATGCATAAATATATTTAATTAAATTAAGACTGTTTCTTTATTTTCAAAACTAAATAAAGCAAATAATACTTTAAGCTACTAATCAAATTTTTATCTTTAAGATGAGATTTGGCATAAATACGATAATCATTAACCCGCATTTTATACTTATAACTTTTAAGAGGGGTATTTGCCCAAGGGGTGAAGTGTTTATAAAAATTATACAAATTTTGTGCAAGTCCAGTGTGCTCTTGATACCACATCTTTCTTGCACCAGTAAAATGAATTATGTATGGTAACGATTTTTTGTTGTAAAAAAATGTCTCTTTTTGCTTGTCATTTATCCAGGTAAATAAATAATTCCATTTAGGATCTATCCATAAAACTTGATTTTGTAATACGACATTTAAAGCATCTTGATCAGGATAGATTAGATGTTTTTTTTCAGACGATAGTAATATTTGATTAACTTTATTTTCAGTATCAAACTCAATCCAATTATTAACATTAATATATAAAAAACCAGAGTTAAAATAATTGTTTGAATTAAGTTTAAGCCTTTCCTGGTTTTTCAACATATTTTGTTTGTCTAATGAATCGGGCGTTACACCACAAACCACCGAATCTATATTAATATCCGAAATTGAAGAAATATCAGCAAAACATAAGGTATCAGCATCAAGATAAATAAATTTATCAATAACACCATTTAATAGTCTGGGAACGGATAGTCGTATATACATCGACCGATTGATATGTTTGACTTTGTTATTTTGAGTATCAGAATATTTTGTCAACTCCTCTACAGGAATTAAATATAGGGTAATTGAAGAGCTAATTTGCTGTAACTTCTGTTGTTCTGCTTGCGAAACATCATATAAAAAAACATGAAAATGAATATTATTATTGAGATTATTATGCACTATAGAGCTTATCGACACGCCTACATGTTCAAGATAATTTGAATCAGTACAATATGCGATATTAATAATATTATTCATTTCAGACACTCTTAAATAACCTATCATGATATTTAGTCATTACCCAATTAATATGTCAATATAAAATTGATTATTACTTCATTGTTTAATTTAACGTATGTTACAATGTTATTTCAAATTTTCTAAAATCATCCTTAAATATTAGTAAAAATGAAAGAAAATCTTTTTATCAAAAAAATCTCTACATTATTTGAAAATGCTCAAGCATCTTTAGAAACCACACATATTGCATTTTGTTTTGATGACAATTATGCAATGCCAGCAGGAATAGCGATGTCCTCAGTTATCTCAAATAATATGGATAAAAATCTGGTATTCCATTTATTTGCTAATAATGTAACTAATGAAAAAATATCAATGTTTAATCAACTAAACAACGATAATGTTAGCATAATTTGTTATGAAATAGGGGATGATTTTTCGATTAATCCTGATACATTAGTATTGCATGTGTCTGCCTCAACCTGCTTACGATTTGTCGTTCCTCAGATATTAAATAAAGTGACTTCGCGAGTTTTGTATTTAGATTGCGATGTACTTTGTACAAATAATCTTAATGAATTAATTCACACTGATTTAAATGATAAATATGCAGCAGTGGTACCTGATGTTGATAAAACGCAAGAAAAACAATGCCCAGCTTGTGATATCCCTTACGGTGAATATTTTAATGCCGGAATGATCTATATTAATACTGATATGTGGGTAGATAATAATCTTACTGATAAAGCGTTTGCTATGATAAATAGCGGTAAAGTATATAAGTTTGCTGATCAAGATGTTTTAAATATATTAATGCAAGGTAAAACTGTTTTTCTTCCTAAAATTTATAATCAACTTACATCACTTACCGTTGGTGGTAATGAAGATAATTTGTTAAGTGAAGATACTGTTATTATTCATTATGTTACCGGCAATAAACCATGGTATCAGTTATATTTAACTCCACTTTATCAAACTTATATTGCTTCTTCACCATGGGCTAATCAAAAATTATCATTGGCTAATGAAAATGCGCCTTCAACTACAAGACGGTATGCAAAATTGTTAGCTAGTCAGAAAAAGTATTTTTCGGCGTTCAAATATTATTTACTTTATCTTAAGCACAAAGTTACTAAAAAACGATAAGGATGTTCGTCGTGATTCAAGTTGATAGATTTATTAACAAAAGAAATGAATTACTGTCACATAATTTTGACAATAACCAGTCTGTTTTGCATATTTTATTATGCTTTGATGATAATTATGCATTATCAGCAGGTGTAAATATTTTATCTATTTTTGAAAATAATCCTTTAAGACCGATTCATTTTCATTTATTTACTCATAATCTATCTGATGAAAATAGACTTAAATTTAGTGAAATAAAGTTCGATACTATATCAATAACTGAATATATTATTGATGATCAGTTTAAAGTCGATCAAAAAAATACCGAACAATTTCCATTTTCAGCCTGTGTTCGTTTAATAGCACCAATATTATTAAAAAATACTACTGATAAATTACTTTATGTTGATAGTGATACTTTATGTATTAATAGTTTATCAGAAATTGATAGTATTGATTTAAGTGGTATTTTAGTCGCCGCGGTTGCTGACGAACCATATATGCAACAATCTCAATGTACTAAATATCATATAGTTGAAGGCTCTTATTTTAATTCTGGTGTTATGCTGATTAATATTCCTCTTTGGTGCGAAGACGAAATTACTGATAAGACATTAGAACTATTGAAAAGTGGTGAAAAGTACCAATATCCAGACCAAGATGTTTTGAATATTTGTGTCGGAGAAAAACGATTAATATTGCCAAGAAAATTTAATAATTTATTGGCATTATCGGTTAATGGTAATGAAGATGCAAATGTCCCTAGCGAAACTATTTTTATTCATTATATAACGAAAAATAAACCTTGGCATGAGCCTTATCGATCTAAATTATTTGATGCTTATTTAGAAAAATCACCATGGCAGAATGACAGTTTACCTTTGTATAATCCTAAAAAAACTTCTTCAATTCGTGCTTATTCAAAGTTAATGTTTAAGCAAAAAAAATATCTATTAGGAATAAAGCATTATCTAATTTATCTAAAAACTAAGTTTAAAAAGTAATACTAAAAAATATACGGTTAATAGATATAAGCTTATTTAGTCAATAGATTTGAAACTTAATCTATTTCTAACTAAGCTTTTTCTTTATAGTGAATATTCATGTATATATTTTTGTCTGGGTTATTGCTATAGTATAGCTTGTAATTTAGATAACTGTTTATTTATAATTTCATCTCAACTTTATGAATATTTTATTTTTTTCAAACGTTAGCTTATTTCTTAAATAAATTTTCCAATATACATAGACAAATTGGGCTTATCTTCTAATTAGGTGCATTTTAAGTGATTAATGATTTTGCAGAAAATGGTTTGCTTGCGACAGCTATAGATGGTTTTGTTGCTAGAGAACCACAAAGACATATGGCAAATAAGGTCACTGAAGCAATAAATGCACAAAAGTCATTGGTGGTCGAAGCGGGTACTGGAACGGGTAAAACCTTTGCTTATTTAGTTCCTGCATTACGCAGTGAGAAAAAAGCAATAATCTCGACAGGCTCCAAGAATTTACAAGAACAGTTATATAGTAAAGACTTACCCATTATCAAAAAAGCTTTAAACTATACTGGTAAAATTTCACTTCTTAAAGGTCGAGCCAATTATCTCTGTTTAGAGCGCATGTATCATCAATATGCTGCTGCCGGAGATTTAGATAAGAATTTACGAACTGATCTGGTTCGGGTTAAAAATTGGTCAATCAAAACAAAAGATGGTGACATTAGTAAATGTACAACTGTTACCGAAGATAATCCAATTTGGCCAATTTTAACTAGCACAAACGATAATTGTTTGGGTAGTGATTGTGAACATTACAACGATTGTTATGTGGTTAAAGCTCGTAAAAGAGCCATGAACGCTGATATTGTTGTTGTTAATCATCATCTATTTTTAGCTGATGTTGTTGTGAAAGATACCGGATTTGGTGAACTAATTCCTAAAGCTGATGTGATGATATTTGATGAAGCGCATCAACTTCCTGATCTTGCGTGTCACTATTTTGGTGAGCAGTTAACAAGTCGACAACTGTTCGACTTAGCTAAAGAGATAAATTTGGCTTATCGAACAGAAGTCAAAGACATGTCACAACTCCAGCAGTGTGCTGATAAACTACAAAAATGTACACAAGATTTAAGATTGTTGATAAGCCAGCAAAATAATAAAGGAAATCTTCGTTATCTATTTAATCAAACCAATATTAAACAAGAATTATCTTATTTATTTGATGCGCTTGATTTTTGCAAAGAAGTTCTGTTATTAGCGATAGGGCGATCCACAACTTTAGATAATTGTTATGATCGAGTTAACCAATACCAGCAATTATTAAAAAAATTGTCCGAAACTCATGTACCAGGTTTCAGTTATTGGTATGAAAGTTCATACAGCTCTTTCCTCTTTGCATTAACTCCATTGTCGGTAACGGAAAAATTTGAGGAATTATTAATCCAGCGTAAAGGTGCCTGGATTTTCACATCAGCAACATTATCAGTTGATAATCAATTAGATTATTTTACCAAACGTTTAGGTTTAACTAATGCAGAATCATTAATTTTAGAAAGCCCATTTGATTATATCAATCAGACTATTTTGTGTGTACCACGTTATATACCATCACCAAATGAAAGGGGCAATGCTGAAAAACTTGTCAATATTTTATTACCGGTTATTGAGGCAAACAAAGGGCGTTGTTTTTTCCTTTGTACATCTTATGCAATGATGAATGCATTAGCTGAACATTTTCGCTTACATACCGAGTTACCGGTTTTAGTTCAAGGTGAAACAAGCAAATCAAAACTTCTTGAACAGTTTATTGAAAGTGGTAATGCACTATTAATCGCAACGAGCAGTTTTTGGGAAGGGATTGATGTTAGGGGAGATACTTTATCTTGTGTTATTATAGATAAATTACCGTTTACCTCACCAGATGATCCCTTAATGAAAGCGAGAATGGAAGATTGCCAAATGCAAGGTGGCGATGCCTTTAATGAAGTGCAATTACCTGAAGCCGTTATTACCTTAAAACAAGGTGTTGGGCGATTAATCCGTCATCATAATGATCGAGGAGCAATTATTATTTGCGATAATAGATTAGTTATGCGACCTTATGGGGCAACGTTTATAAATAGTTTACCACCATCGCCAAGAACCCGAGATGTTAACAAGGTAATCAATTTTTTATTATCTAACAACCAATCAGATAATCTGGAAACCAAATGAGTACTATTTTAGCCATTGATACTTCGACAGAAGCTTGTTCCGTAGCTCTATTTTTTCGAAATGAAATCACTCATGATTTTATGATTTCGGCACGTGATCATACTAAAAAGATCTTACCAATGGTTGATAAAATTTTAAGTCAATCAGGTTGCACGCTTTCACAACTTGATGCTATTGCTTTTGCTCAAGGTCCTGGTAGCTTTACTGGAGTAAGAATAGGTATTGGTGTAGCTCAAGGATTAGCATTAGGAATTGATAAACCGATGATAGGTGTCTCAACTTTGATGACCCTAGCGCAAGGCGCTTATAGGAAAACAGAGGCAAAGAAAGTCATACCTGCGATAGATGCTAGAATGGGCGAAGTCTATTTAGGACAATATGAGTATCAAAACCAAAATTGGCAAACGATCATTCCAGAATGTGTCGTCAAACCTGAAAATGTAATCAATAAAATTCAAAAAAGTCATAATGATTATTACTCAGCAGGTACGGGTTGGCAGACTTATCCTGAAATGTTAACAGGAACAAAGCCTAGTGAAGTATTCTTACCAGAAGCACAAGATTTGGTGGTTATCGCTCATCAAAAATGGTTAAGAAATGAAGTGGTTAAAGTTGAAGGTGTCGAGCCAACTTATTTGCGTAATGAAGTTACATGGCAAAAATTGCCGGGGCGTTAAGATAAACCACCGAAATGGTTTATCTGTATTTGATGTGCAAAAGTATTTAGTCTTGAAATAATCCCAAATTAGCTTTGGCATATGCTTCAAAATCAGTACAGCCACCAATTGGTTTTTCATCAATAAAAATTTGCGGTACGGTTTCAACCGGTTTACCAACACTTTTAGAAAGATCTTCCTTGGTAATACCTTCTGCATTTATATCTACATATCGATATGAAAAATCATCACGTTCTTGAGATAACTTTTCGGCAAGCTCTTTAGCTCGCACACAATATGGACATCCTTGACGTCCGAAAATAACAGCGTACATATTTCACCTCTATAAGTTAAATTTAATAAAATTACTATACTTTAGTTTTGAATAAAAAAAAGTAGTTAAATCTAGTTGATATAATAGATTATATCTATTGATATTACATCCGCATAGCGTGTAAGGTATACGCTTTAATCATTTAAATGATTAATTGATTATTTTATAGCTGCTTTTATTAAAAAAAGTTGAGGAACGGGGTTTTTTAATTCTTTAAATTGATGCTAATTTGATATTACTCGCTATAATTTAAATTTCAACCATTAAATGGATGTCAAAATGCTAAAAAAAATAATAGTTATTTTTTCATTAACCTTATCAACAACAGTGTTTGCGGCACAAAAAGAGTGTGCTGTAAAACCCAATTACGATATAGTGATAAATAAAGACAACATCCAAATCGTAAATAAGTCGGATGATTTATCGATCAAGAATGATGGCAAAGTAATACTTAATAAGAAAACTATATCAGCTAGCCCTCAATTACGGAAAAAGCTCAATGAGTTTCAAAAAAGTCTAAGATCACAATTACCACAACTAGAACAACAATCACTAGATTTATTATTGGAAGTAAAAATTGCTTTCGATCTAGCAATAACAAGAAAATTAAGTGATGACCGCGAACTACATGGCGAATTAAATAAATTATATAAACGATTAGTTAAGTTATTACATCGTTCAATTATTACTGAAAATGGAACAACAAAATTTTATTACCAAAACTTTAATAAATTAAAAAAAGATGGACAAGATATCGGCGAACGTATTTTTTATAATGTTGTAGGCGGAAGTATTTTAGAATTCAACTTCTTTAAAAATTTCGGTGCCATCAAAGATATCTCAAAAAATGAATGGAAAGCTCAAAAACCGAAACTTAAAGCATTCGATGCACATATTTGTTCGGTAATTACTGATATAGACAAACAATATCAACAGATTTTAACAGAACTTAGTCAATCAACCGATAAGTGAATAGACAATAATAAAAACTTTTGCGAGAATACCCCATTCATTGGGTAAAAGAAGTAATCGCTTATGACTGCAAAAATAATTGATGGTAAAGCGTTAGCGCAGCAAATACGTAACGAAATAGCCAAAAAGGTAAAATCACGGACGGAACAAGGTTTATCTGTTCCAGGACTAGCTGTTATACAAGTTGGTTCTGATCCCGCTTCTAAAATTTATGTTAAAAATAAGCAAAAAGCTTGTGACGATGTCGGCTTTGCTTCTTTTGCTTATGATTATCCATCTTCAACCACTGAGGCATTATTAGCGTTGATCGATGAATTAAATCAACGAGCCGATGTTCATGGCATCTTAGTTCAGCTTCCATTACCAGATAACATTGATAAGACAAAAGTGTTAGAGCGTATCGATCCTCGTAAAGATGTTGATGGTTTTCATCCTTATAATATTGGTCATTTATTACAACGCGATCCGATATTACGCCCATGCACGCCGTATGGTGTTGTTAAAATGTTAGAATCAACCGGCATTAATTTATCTGGCTTAAACGCAACAGTTGTAGGCGCATCAAGCATTGTTGGACGTCCTATGGCGTTAGAATTATTGTTATTAGGTTGTACCACAACGATTACTCATAGCAGAACTATTGATCTAGAAAAGCATGTTCGTAATGCTGATATTGTTGTTGCGGGTGTTGGAATCCCTAACTATGTTAAGGGAGAATGGATCAAACCTGGTGCTATCGTAATTGATGTTGGAATTAACCGTTTACCTGATGGCAAACTTGTTGGAGATGTAGAATTCGATATTGCTAGCCAACATGCCGGTTGGATCACACCTGTACCTGGTGGAGTAGGGCCAATGACAGTTGCAATGCTAATGAGTAATACATTAGAGGCATGTGAAAGATTTAGCGAGTAAGTCTAAGATAATAGACAGATTTGTATTATGATTTTTATGAATTAAAAAATGAAAATAAGGACATCTTATGATTATATTTCAT
This sequence comes from Gilliamella sp. wkB195, assembly GCF_001690445.1. Lineage (NCBI taxonomy): Bacteria > Pseudomonadati > Pseudomonadota > Gammaproteobacteria > Orbales > Orbaceae > Gilliamella > Gilliamella sp. wkB195. The sequence continues at coordinate 41,144 of NZ_LZGP01000014.1, read as the reverse complement.
ACTTCTTTAGGTGATATTAAGATCAATACTTTTGATGATAAAGCTCCTGAAACAGTCAAAAATTTTGTTGAATATTGTAAAGAAGGTTTCTATGACAACACTATATTCCATCGAGTGATTAATAATTTTATGATTCAAGGTGGTGGATTTGAGCCAGGTATGAAACAGAAAAAAACTAAGGCTCCAATCAAAAATGAGGCTGCTAATGGTCTAAAAAATAGTCGTGGTACTTTAGCTATGGCACGTACAAGTGATCCTCATTCCGCGACGGCTCAATTCTTTATTAATGTCGTTGATAATGATTATTTAAATTATCGTTCTTCTGATATTAATGGTTTTGGTTACTGCGTATTTGCTGAAGTTGTGGATGGCATGGATGTTGTCGATAAGATCAAAGCCGTTAAAACTGGCCGTAATGGAATGCATTCTGATGTGCCAGTTGAAGATGTCGTGATTAAGAGTGTAACGGTTGAATAATCCTGTTCGCTTTTTTATCGCAGATATTCACCTCGGTGAAAACGAGCCTGCTGCACATCATTTTGATATTACAGCAGGCTTTTTGTCATTTCTTAAACAATTACCTAATGGCTGTGAACTCTATATTCTAGGGGATTTGTTTGACTATTGGGTGGGGGATGATGTTGATTCAACACTACACAAGCAGATTTCGGATGCTTTAAATGAGTTATCCTCAAAGCAAATTAAAAAGTTTTTTGTCCACGGTAATCGTGATTTTCTGATTGGTAAAGACTATGCTAAACGATGTGATATGACCTTACTAGGCGATATTAATTGTTTAGTCAATCAGGATAAAAATATTGTTTTTTTACATGGCGACCTGCTTTGTATTGATGATCATCAATACCAAAAATTCCGAAAAATCATGCATAAAAAGTGGCTACAAAAGTTATTTTTATTCTTACCATTATTTATTCGATTAAAAATTGCGACGAAATTACGAAAAGAGAGTAGTCAGCATAATCAAATAAAATCAGAAACGATCATGGATGTAAATCCACAAGCAGTGATTGATATGATGATTGAGAATAATGCCAATATAATGGTTCATGGCCATACTCATAAACCTGCAACCCATCATCTAACCATTAATGGTGAATCAGTAACCAGAATAGTATTAGGTGCTTGGCATGATGGTGTTTCATATATAAAACAAGAAGAGAATAGTACTACATTAAAGCTTTATAGCCAGTCTTTCAAATAGTTACTTTGTAATATTTGTTCTGTCATACCAAAGTCTATTAATTTCCCCTGTTCTAACACGGCTACATGCTGAGCAATACGTTTGACTTCATTAATATTATGGGTGACATAGATAATAGGTATGTTCAAGTCACTCACTAGTTTATTAATATAGCTTAATAACTCCTTTTTACGGGGCATATCTAAAGCGGATAAAGGTTCATCCATCAATAATAATTTGGGGTTGGTTAATAAAGCTCGACCAATGGCAACTCGCTGTTTTTCACCACCTGACAGCATCGCTGGATAACGATCAAGTAGTGAACCAATATTGAGCACATTGACAATATCATCAAATTTTTCTGTATTTAACGATCGTGCCCCATAAGTTAAATTTTTGATTACTTTATAATGAGGAAAAAGTAGTGCATCTTGAAAAACAGTACCAATTTGTCTTTTCTCTGGTGTGACAAAAATATGTTTTTCTGTATCGACTAAACTATCTTGTTTTAAATTGATATAACCATTATCAGGTTTGATTAAACCATTAATAAGGTTGATAAGTGTTGATTTTCCCGAACCAGAAACCCCTAAAACAGCAGTCACACCTTGGCAGTTAATTTCATGTTTAAATTCGAAAACAAACGAGGCAAGTTTTTTGCTTACATTGATATTTAACATTATTGTTATCCTGTTAATTTCTTTTTATGCCAACGATTTAGCATCTCTGAAACGAATAAGGCAACTAAAGATAAAATGATCGAAACAATACAAAGTCGTAATGCTCCTGACTCGCCATCTGGGGTTTGTAATAAGGTGTACATTGCTAATGGAAGGGTGCGTGTTTCTCCTTGAATGTTTGATACAAAGGTAATTGTCGCGCCAAATTCACCCAAGCAACGAGCAAAACCGAGCACGACTCCCATTAAAATTCCAGGGAAAGCTAATGGTAGCGTGACAGTCATAAAGACTCGAAATGGTTTAGCACCTAAGGTTCGAGCTACATTTTCTAAACGTGAATCTATCGATTCAATTGCTAATCGAATCGATCGAACCATAAGCGGGAACGCAACCACAGCAGAAGCTAAAGCTGCGCCTTGCCAATTGAAGCTAAAGCTTAAATGAAAATATTTATCTAACCATTCGCCAATAAAGCCATGGCGACCCATTGTTAAGAGTAGAAGATAGCCTAATACTACTGGAGGCAACACTAAAGGCAAATGGACAATGCTATCAAATAGTGATTTACCGATAAATTGACATCTTGCTAAAATCCAAGCTGTCAACACACCTATTGGAAGGCTAAAGACAATTGCTGCTCCTGCTATTTTCAAGCTTAACAGCAATGTTTGCCATTCATACTCAGTTAACATCATCTTGTTTAAATTCTATTCAGTGATAAAACCATATTTTTGGAAAATCTTTTTGGCAGTTTCAGAACTTAAATATTGATAAAATTCCTTTGCTTCAGGTTTAAGTAATGTGATCGGATATTCAATTGGCGTAAATGTCTCAGCGGGAAAGCTACCAATAATTTTCACTTTATCACTCACTTTCGCATCAGTACTGTAAACAATACCTAATGCAGCTTCATTACGCTCAACTAACATTAATGCATCACGAACATTACTTGCTGGCGCCATTTGAGGCAATAATTTATCAAATACGCCTAAATTGGTTAAAGATTCCTTAGCATAAAGCCCTGCAGGTACATGGTCAGGATCACCAACAGCTAACCTTTCTCCTTTTGGTAAAATGGCTTGCCAATCAGTATTTGCATTAATTTCTACCTTTTCTAATTTAGATTGTTTTGGAGCAATCAATACTAATCCATTTTTTAACAAATTCTGTTTATCTGTTGCAACTTTGTGTTCAATAAGATAATTCATCCACTTTTGGTCAGCAGACATAAATATATCAGCAGGTGCCCCTTGTTCAATTTGTTTGGCTAATACAGAAGATGAAGCAAATGAGAAAACAATTTCTGCATCTTTGTAAGAAGTTGCAATATCTTGCATTGCATTAGTAAGTGATGCTGCTGCAAATACCGTAATTTTTTGGGTGGCAGATGTTGTTAAACTGACGAGTAAAGTTACTATAAATAGTGATACACCAATGATTCTACGCATTTTATTCCTCATATTCGTTATATAATGAACTATATAGCGATGCTATCAAAATTTATTAATAAAGTACAATCAAACTTTAAGCAGTACACTATTTTTATTCTTTACGAATATGGCTAAGGACATTTTTTGAAGGAAAAGAAAAAAACGTCTACAATAGATTTACTTTTTTATTGAAAGTAGCTTGTTTATTCAATTAAGGCATAAAGTAATGCTGTCACCAGAAATATTATTAACTTTAAACATAAATCAGCAATTATTTACTGATCCCAGACGAATTGCCTTATTAAAAGCAATTGAACTAACTGGCTCACTAACCCAAGCGGCTAAGAAAGTCGGTATTAGCTATAAAACTGCTTGGGATGCGATAAACGAAATCAATCAGTTATCACCAAAACCTTTTTTGATAACAGCAACGGGTGGTAAAAATGGCGGAGGCACAAAACTTAGCGCTTATGCGATAAGGTTTATTCAGCTTTATGATCTCTTAACTCAACTCCAATATAATGCTTTTAATATTCTAAATGACGACAATATTCCTCTTGATGATATATTAAAAATAACCGCTAAATTATCATTACAGACTAGCGCCCGTAATCAAATCTATGGCAATGTTTCGAGCATTGAAACTAACAATATAGCTGGGTTTGTAAAAGTAAAATTAAGTGATAACCAAACTGAATTAAAAGCTTATATAACTCAACAAAGTATTGCGCGTTTAAAATTGAATATTGATAAAACTGTTCTTTTATTGATTAAAGCACCTTTGATTGAATTAAATGATTTAAATGAAAATCAATTAAGAGTTAAAGTTGAAAAAATAGTAAGCGATGGTCAATTATCTGAGATCTCATTTTCATTACCTTCCGGTCTGATGCTTTATGCTAATAAATCAACCAGTGAAATTAATCATCTAAAATTAACCGAAGGCCAAAAAACTACCATATCCATCCATCCCCAGAACATCATTGTTGCCACATTAGTCTAGCAGTTTGAGGTATTTATGTTACAAATTGAAAATGCAGTATATAAAATAAGTGATTTCAACGTTTTTAAAATTGAATCATTGACTATCAATAGTGGTGACATTGTCGCTTTTGTAGGTCGAAATGGCTCGGGCAAGTCGGTATTGGCTAAAGCATTAGCTGGTAATCAACCGTTATTGTCGGGTAAAGTTATCAATCAATTTAAATCAATAGCGCATATCTCATTTGAGCAACTTCAAAAAATAATAGATGATGAATGGAAACGCAATAATACCGATATGCTTAGTGACAACGAAGATGATACTGGATTAACTACAGCAGAAATTATTCAAGAAGTTAATCAAGATGCCGAACTTTGCGAACATTTAGCCCGACAATTTGGTATTGAACATCTGTTAGATCGTCGCTTTAAATATCTCTCAACCGGTGAAACACGCAAAACATTGATATGTCGCACATTAATGAGTCGACCGGAACTGCTAATTTTAGATGAACCGTTTGATGGTTTAGATGTTGCATCTCGAGCAAACTTAGCTGAAAAACTTAAACAACTCTCTGAAAAAAATATTACGATTGTAATGGTGTTGAATCGTTTTAATGAAATCCCAATATTTGTAAAAAATATTGGAATACTTGCTAACTGCCAGCTATTGAAATTTGGATCCAAAGCCACCATATTAAATGACGTAGCCATCAAGCAACTTGCGAATTTAGAACAGCTATCAAACTTTACTTTACCCGAACCGGATGAAACACCCATTCAACTACCCGATACATTAGAACGCATTATATTAAATAATGGTCATGTTCAATATGATGGAAAGGCTATTATTAATGGACTTAGTTGGTTGGTAAAAGCGAATGAAAATTGGCAGATCATTGGTCCTAATGGCGCAGGTAAATCGACATTATTAAGCCTAATAACTGGCGATCATCCTCAGGGTTATAGTAATGATTTGACGCTATTTGGGCGAAAACGAGGGTCTGGCGAAACAATATGGGATATTAAACGTCATATTGGTTATGTCAGTAGTAGTTTTCATCTTGACTATCGAGTTAGCTTGAGTGTGGAAAATGTATTGGTATCGGGGTACTTTGATTCAATTGGGGTCTACCAAGCGATTAGTGATAAACAAGCAAAGTTAGTTAAGCAATGGTTACAATTATTAGATTTGACTGATTTAGCCGATAAACCCTTTCAATCATTATCTTGGGGACAACAGCGATTAGTATTGATAGCGAGAGCTTTAGTGAAACATCCAACATTACTTATCTTAGATGAACCGCTACAAGGACTGGATCATCTAAATAGAGAACTAGTAAAAAATTGGATTGATAATTTAATCGATAAAGGTCGTACACAATTATTGTTTGTTTCACATCATGCAGAAGATGCACCAAAATGCATCACTCATCGATTAACTTTTGTGCCAAATGATACTGTTGGCTATCAATATAAAATTGAGCGTATCAAATAATGGATTAGTTATAAACTATTAAAATGAGACTTAAAAATAGAAATAATCAATAAAAAAACTTTTTTTTAGTGGCGTTTTTTTAAGCTAAAAATTCAAAAAAGTCTATATTGATTATACTTAGCAAGTTATCCCCGTTGCCTGTGGATAAGTCTGTGAATAGTTAATTGAAAAGTGTGCTAACTTCAATGTCTATCAGGTTTTTATTTAATTTGATTACAACTTAGCCATGATTTTAATAATTATTATTAATCATAATGTTACGATAAATCAAGGTATAGTTTTAATAATGTCTTAACAAACTTTTAACTTAACTGAACAAAAAATATAACATTTTTAAAGGTCAAGTGTTTTTGGGGATAATTTTTATTAATAGGTGAAATTTTAGGTTGCGATGTAATGAGAAAATTTAAATTATGTTCTGATTTTAAACCAGCAGGTGATCAGCCGGTAGCAATTGATCGTATAAATCAAAATCTTGATGATGGAATTGCGCATCAAACATTATTAGGAGTAACAGGATCTGGTAAAACTTTTACCATGGCTAATGTTATTGCAAAGCATAATCGCCCAACAATTATTTTAGCGCCTAATAAGACTTTGGCTGCTCAACTATATGGTGAAATGAAAGCGTTCTTTCCGGATAATGCGGTGGAATATTTCGTCTCTTATTATGATTATTATCAGCCAGAATCTTATGTTCCGTCTACAGACACATTTATAGAGAAAGATGCATCGATTAACGAGCACATTGAACAAATGAGACTATCGGCAACCAAATCATTATTAGAACGCCGTGATGTTGTTATCGTTGCTTCGGTATCGGCTATTTATGGTTTAGGTGCACCTGAAACTTACATGTCAATGATATTACATTTGGCAAGAGGGACGATTACTGACCAACGCGCAGTATTAACGCGCTTAGCAGAATTACAATATACACGTAATGAAATTGGCTTTAGTCGCGGTACTTTTCGTGTTCGTGGCGATGTGATTGATATATTTCCAGCTGATTCAGATGAACATGCAGTGCGTGTTGAGCTTTTTGATGATGAAGTTGAAAGAATAGTCATATTTGATCCATTAACAGGTAATGCAATTAATGAAGTACCACGTATTACTATTTATCCAAAAACACACTATGTCACACCAAGAAATATCATGGATGACGCAATTGTCGAAATTAAGCAAGAGCTTCAAGAACGCCAAAGAGTATTGTTGGATAATAATCGTCTACTAGAAGAGCAACGATTAACTCAACGCACACTATTTGATATTGAGATGATGACAGAGCTTGGTTATTGTTCTGGGATAGAAAACTATTCTCGTTATTTAGCAGGACGAAATGCAGGCGATCCGCCAGCAACATTATTTGATTATTTACCTGCTGATGGCTTATTGTTTATTGATGAATCGCATGTAGCAATCCCACAATTGGGTGCAATGTATAATGGTGATAGATCGCGAAAACTTAATCTGGTTGAATACGGTTTTCGATTACCTTCGGCTTTAGATAATAGACCATTAAAATTTACAGAATTTGAAAATATCATGCCACAAACAATTTATGTTTCGGCAACACCTGCTAAATATGAAATTGAAAAATCAGCAGGTGAAATCATCGAACAAGTGGTAAGACCTACAGGATTATTAGATCCAATCATCGAAGTTAGGCCTGTGGCTACTCAAGTTGATGATCTTTTGTCTGAAATTAAATTACGCATAAACCAAGACGAACGCGTTCTTGTGACCACATTGACTAAGCGAATGGCTGAGAATTTGACAGACTATTTATCAGAACATAATGTCAATGTTAAATATTTGCATTCTGATATCAATACTGTTGAACGAATGGAAATTATTCGCGACTTGCGTTTAGGTAAGATTGATGTATTAGTTGGTATTAACTTACTTCGAGAAGGATTAGATATCCCAGAAGTATCATTAGTCGCAATTTTAGATGCTGACCGAGAAGGATTTCTACGTTCAGAAAGCTCATTAATTCAGACCGTGGGACGCGCAGCTCGAAATGTTAATGGTAAAGCAATATTATATGCTGATAAAATTACGCCAGCAATGCAACTCACTATTGATGAAACTGCAAGGCGTCGTAAAAAACAGGAAGATTTCAATCAGGAACATGGTATTACACCAAAATCAGTGCGTAAAGAAATCAAAGATATCTTAGATGCAGGTTTAAGCACTAAAAAATCAACGGCTAAAATTCAAGCATTTGAACAAGGTGGTCAGTATAATTATGTTTCAATAAAAGAAGTTCAGGCAAGAGTTAAAGAACTTGAAGCCATGATGTACGAAGCTGCTCAGAATCTTGAATTTGAAAAAGCAGGTGTATTACGTGATGAGATTAAAAAATTGCGTTCGGATTTTATAAAGGTATCTTAATAAATAGTCTTTAAGGAAAATATAATGACAATAACACGAATAGATCCTGCGGAAAGGTGGTCAGAAGCAGTAATTCATAACAATGTAATTTACTATACTAGTGTACCAACTGATTTGAGTGATGATGCTTATATACAAACTAAAAGTGCATTAGCTGAAATAGATCACATCTTGGCTAGAGCAAATAGTGATAAAACTCGCATTCTTGATGCGACACTATTTTTAGTAAATAAAAACGATTTCTCTGCCATGAACAAAGCATGGGACGAATGGGTAGCAAAAGGAAAAGCGCCTGTTCGTTGTACCGTTCATGCAGGGTTAATGAAAAAAGAGTATTTAATTGAAATAAAAATTGTTGCGGCAGTGAGTCCGTAATATACAGATAATTATCCGTCATAATCTTGGCGGATATTCTCAATCTGATAATTTAACTTATTGATAATCAACCTTACTTCTTGCTAGCCCATTCATTTAATTTTAGTGTATACTTTGAACACTTAATATTTTATATCTTCCTATAAACGTTTATGCATACTCAACCTAAAATTGCCATTGTAATGGGCTCGAAAAGTGATTGGAGTACCATGCAACATGCTGCGGATATCTTAGATACTTTAACCATTGCTTATCATGTCGAAATTGTTTCTGCACACCGAACACCCGATAAATTGTTTGAATTTGCGCAAAATGCCAAATCACGAGGTTTTGATGTGATCATAGCTGGAGCAGGTGGGGCTGCGCATTTACCTGGTATGTTAGCGGCGAAAACACTAGTACCAGTGTTAGGTGTTCCAGTTCAAAGTGCAGCGCTCAGTGGTATTGATAGCCTTTATTCTATCGTACAAATGCCTAAAGGTATTCCTGTTGGAACATTAGCTATAGGTAAAGCTGGAGCGGCAAATGCAGCTTTATTAGCTGCACAAATTCTGGCATTGCATAACCCAGAGATCTATCTACGTTTATCAAATTGGCGATTGAGTCAAACTGATGAAGTTTTGAATAATCCTGATCCGAGAGTCGATATTTAATATGACAATGCAATCTGTTTGTGTTTTAGGAAATGGCCAGCTAGGACGAATGCTTAGACAAGCTGGTGAACCTTTAGGAATCCATGTCTATCCAGTTGGCTTGGATGTTGATCCTGCAACCATCCCTTATCAAAGTTCAGTCATTACTGCTGAAATTGAGCGTTGGCCCGAAACAACGTTTACTCAACTCTTAGCTAGCCACCCCCACTTCATTAATCGAGATGTATTTCCAATAATAGCAGATCGTTTAAGTCAAAAGCAGTTACTTGATGAGCTTAACTTACCTACGGCTAAATGGTACCCGCTTAATAATGAAAATGATTGGCCGAATTTATTTAAAAATTTGGGTGATTTATTAATCGTTAAACGTCGAACAGGTGGCTATGATGGTCGAGGCCAATGGCGCATAACTGCTCACGATTCGATTCCAGACGATGTTTATCAACATGCTATTGTTGAACAAGCCATTCCTTTTGAAGAAGAGCTATCACTAGTTGGTGCCAGAAATGCTAAAGGCGAAACTGTCTTTTATCCATTAACAAATAATTTCCATCAAGATGGCATTTTAAAAATGAGTGTTGCCATTCCTGGTAAAAATAATACATTGCAGAATAAAGCTGAACAGATGCTTTCAAGCATCATGCATAAACTCAATTATGTAGGCGTTATGGCGATGGAATGTTTTGTTATTGGGGATAACTTACTAATTAATGAATTAGCGCCAAGAGTACATAATAGTGGACATTGGACCCAAAATGGGGCATCTATTAGCCAATTCGAATTACACTTAAGGGCAATTTTAGGACTACCAATGCCTAAACCGGATGTTTTTTGCCCATCGGTCATGGTGAATTTGATTGGAACAGATTTTAATGTCAAATGGTTATCAGTTGATTTAGCGCATCTACACTGGTATGAAAAAGAAGTAAGAGCAGGGCGAAAAGTTGGACACATCAACCTAACTCATAACTATAGCCCAAAATTAGTTGAAGCATTAAACCAATTATCCTTTTTATTACCAGCGGAATATAGTCAACCAATAGCGTGGGCAAAACAAAAATTATAGCTGATTAAATCAAGGGACTGCGATATGATCGACTTTAGTAAAAAAATTAATTATCAACGATATGCAAGTAAACCGCGTGAAGCATTTGATGATTACTCGGTTTTACGCTTTTTCGAAAGTGATCGTGGTCGTATCCTTAATTCTGCTGCCATTAGGCGTTTACAACAAAAAACACAAGTATTTCCTTTAGAGCGTAATTCTGTCGTTCGAACACGCCTTACTCATTCAATGGAAGTACAACAAGTTGGTCGTTATATTGTAAAAGAGATTATTTATCGACTTAATAAATCTGGACAATTAAAAGCCTTTGGCCTTGAAAATTCAGTTATGTCAATTGAAAGCCTAGTTGAAATGGCATGTTTAATGCATGATATAGGTAATCCACCATTTGGTCACTTTGGTGAAGCGGCAATCAATCATTGGTTTGGTATGCGTTTAGGTATAGATAAAACGTCATGCTACTCAGTGCTTAATATTCAGGATACTGATGATCAATCAACTCAATCATTAAAATTGAAAATACGCCAAGATCTCTCTAATTTTGAGGGTAATGCACAAGCGATTCGATTAGTTCATACGATTTTACGACTCAATTTAACTTACTCGCAAATTGCGTCAATTCTTAAATATTCGAAACCAGCTTATTGGTCTGATCCTATACCTGATGAATTTAATTACTTAATGAAAAAACCTGGGTATTATCTATCTGAAGAGTCTTTTATTAAAACACTTTCGGAACAACTTGATATCCAACCTTTCCATCGTTATCCGCTCACTTATATTATGGAAGCAGCAGATGATATTTCTTACTGCATCGCCGATCTTGAAGATGCTGTAGAAAAGAAAATTTTAACTGTTCAGCAGCTTTATCATTATTTAAAAGAAGCATGGGGACCCGTTAAAAAAGGTGATTTATTTGATGAAGTTGTGAATCGCCCTTATGAAAATTTGAAAAAGAATGAATTTGAAGCGATAGGTATCGACCAGTTTTTTATGTATCTGCGCGTAAATACCATTGGTCAACTCGTACCTCATGCAGCTGAACGATTTATCGAAAACATCGAAGCAATTTATCATGGTTCTTTTAATCATGCTCTACTTGAAGATCATGGTGCGGAATATAAATTACTTAGTATCTTCAAAACAGTTGGCTTTGAACACATCTTTAACCATGAAACGGTTGAAAATATCGAACTGCAAGGTTACCGAATCATTACTGGATTGCTAGAGATCTACAGCCCACTTTTAGCTATGCATACTGATGATTTTATAAAATTAGTCAAAACAGGTAATCACAAAAAATATCCTATCGAAACTCGGTTGTATCACAAACTATCAGCAAAACATTGCGTAGCTTATCAACAAGCACTTGATCAGATAGACAATCAACACTTTGATTGTTGGGAATTTTACTATCGTTGTCGCTTAATTCAAGATTATATCAGCGGTATGACTGACCATTTTGCTTATGATGAATATCGAAAATTAATGGTAACATTCTAATTTGGCACATTTAAAACAGCACCAAAAATAAGCACAAGCACCATATTAGTGCGACAATGAGGCTATTTTTAGCGTCAAAAACCCCGTTCCTCAACTTTTTTTTAAATAGCAACTAATAACCTTTACTCATTTTAAGTATTTCACAATATTAATCACCCTCTTTTTAATTTTTGGCACGCCCTTTGCATTAACTTTAATAAGATTAATAGTTATAAGGAGTAATGGATGAAATTTGTCACTGTAGTTATTAAGCCTTTTAAATTAGAAGAGGTTAGGGAATCACTATCCAATATAGGTGTTACTGGTTTAACTGTTACTGAAGTTAAAGGTTTTGGCCGACAAAAAGGTCACGCCGAACTGTACCGAGGCGCTGAATACAATGTTAATTTTTTACCAAAAGTAAAAATAGAGTTAGCCATTAGCGATGAATTACTTGATGAAGTCATTAACACCATTACAAAAGCTGCGTATACCGGAAAAATAGGTGATGGCAAAATATTTGTTACGCCATTAGAACATGTAGTTCGAATTCGTACCGGCGAGACTGATGAGTCAGCACTATAACTATCAATAAGGATATCATTATGTTGAAGAAAATTATTCTCTCTTTAAGTTTAGTTTTAGCCAGTCCAGTCTTTGCCGACGAAGTGGAAATTGCGGATAAAGCCGATAATGGTTTTATGATGATTTGTACTGCATTAGTGTTATTTATGTCTGTGCCTGGTATCGCATTTTTTTATGGCGGATTATTACGATCTAAAAATGTACTATCCATGTTATCGCAAGTCTTAGTCACCTTTTCTTTAATTGCTGTATTATGGATTACTTATGGGTATTCATTAGCATTTGGTGAAGGTAACTGGTTTTTCGGCAATTTTGACCAATTCTTATTGGTTAATGTTGGTATTACTGATATTTCAGGTTCGATTTACGAACTAATTTGGATTGCATTCCAAGGTTCATTTGCTTGTATTACTTGTTGTTTGATCTTAGGTGCGTTTGCTGAAAGAGTTCGTTTTTCAGCTGTCCTTATTTTTATGGTGTTATGGTTTACTTTTTCCTATATTCCAATGGCACATATGGTATGGGGTGGGGGTATCCTTGGTGATGAAGGTGCATTGGATTTCGCTGGCGGAACCGTTGTGCACATCAATGCAGCTGTTGCCGGTCTATTAGGTGCTTATATGCTTAAAAGCCGTATTGGCTATAACCGTGAACCATTAAAACCATTCAACCTACCTTATGTTTATTTAGGGGCCGCAATATTATATATTGGGTGGTTTGGATTCAATGCAGGATCATCAACACACGCTGACGAAATCGCTGGACTAGCCTTCATCAATACCGTAGCTGCAACAGCCGCAGCCGTACTCGCCTGGACCATTGCCGAATGGATACTACGTGGCAAACCATCATGTTTAGGCGCTGCATCGGGTGTAATAGCTGGATTAGTTGGTGTAACACCTGCTGCTGGCTTTGTTGGTGTTGGTGGAGCAATGTTAATTGGGCTTGCTTGTGGTTTTGCAGGAGTATGGGGCGTATCATCTTTAAAAAGAGTCTTAAAAGTAGATGATACTTGCGACGTATTTGGCGTTCATGGCGTGTGTGGTATTGTTGGCTGTATATTAACTGGAGTATTTACCTCCGAATCACTGGGTGGTATAGGCTTTGCCGAAGGCGTTACTATGGCTAGTCAAGTTGGCATACAATTAATGAGTGTGATTACCTGTGTAATTTGGACTGCAATTATTGCCTTCATTGCTTATAAAATCGCTGATATTACAGTTGGTTTACGTGTTTCAGAAGAATATGAACGTGAAGGACTTGATATTAACAGTCACGGAGAAAGCGCATTTAATAGTTAATATATAAAACTATAAATAAAAAAAATCTACAGTATGTTACTACTGTAGATTTTTAGCTTATTAATTATTGTTAAGTTTTTTTCTAGTCATCCCAAAGCATAATTGCATTATCTTCGGTTAAGACTAAAGGTGGAGCAAAAAGGTACTCTTTAAATTTAGTTGGTAATAGTTGAACATTATTTAAATTAAGTTGTATTTCTGGGTAAAATTTGGCAAATTCTTTTAAACGATCACTAAGTAATTCCATAACTTTATTGGACTCTTTGGCAATTAACATCTCTTCTTTTAACATGCCAATCTGTTTTTTATGGTGTTCTGATTCAAATATTTCAGGGAAAATAAATGAAAAACCTGATTTCTTATTAGTGTCATTATGATGTTCCCTGTATTCAGAATGGTGTAGCTTTAACTCCTTGATACGTAAACCAATAATTTCGTCGATGTGATCGGTATAATCATTTAATGTTGAATCTAAATAAGCTAAAGTTTTGTGTTCAGGAATAGCATCATTACTGTGCACTAAGGTAAATAATGGCTTTTTATATGTCTTCATTCTGTAACTTCCTTTTTAATTCAGGGTAAAAATAGAACAATAAATTTGATAATAAACACTCATTGCCAAGGTATATCTGTATATCTGTATAACTTTATGTTTATAAATAAAAATCAATTAAGATTTTTAAAATACTGCTATTTACTACTGACTATTAAAACTTGTGGTTTTTTTACAAAAAAGACCATACGATTACTATAAGCCTATCAGACTAATTACTAGCTTATTTAAACCGGCTATTTTTTCAGTACCCTCCATAATATTTTGAAAAAACTAATTAAAAAAATACCAATTATGATCTACAAATCAAAGATTAACTAAATAAACTCTATCTGGATTAAAATAAATAAGACTTCTTACAACTAAACATTTATCACTCAGTCAAGCTATTCATCTTGATAAAATATTTGTCTTAGAATATAGATTAGGGGGCATATTGATACCTCAATCCAATCATTGGTTGATATAAGTCCATTTAAGAAGTATCAAATCTTCTTGAAAATGTTTGCAATAAAAGGGATAAACTCAACTACTAATTTATCGTATATCGGACTTAAACTCTTTCGTTATTACTCTACTAGAAAATATTTTTAGAAAATAATTAACTCTTGGTGATGCAAAATATTTTTAAGATAAAAATATATTACTTTATATTGGGACGATCAATAAATTTTTAAATACCAAAAGATAATATTACTTCATTTCTACTTTATTTAACTAAATAAACTAAATAACAAAATGTATCAACCTCGGTAAAGACTTTATTTTAAAGATGTAAAAAATACCTTAAAAAACATAAACTATTTTATCAATAACATTACTGTTTTTCAGGTTATTAAATACTAGTATTTTTTTATATTTTTGTCCAGTATTTGATAAATGATATATTGTTAATTTAATTTAGCGAGATTATTTAAACATTTCATTATTTTAATGGGCAGAATAACGGTGAAAAATATTATTGGCATTCTGATTATTTTTTTTTGCTCTTTTCACTCGAGCGATTTTGAGCTCAAAATTATTACAATATACTAATTGTTATCACGTCAAATATTCTTCAGGATAAAATAATGGGGATCAGGGCAACTTATTGTATCTCCACGATAGATAAAAACAGCCTATGCTTAACGTTATAATATTTGTGAGTAACAAAAGAATCCTGTAAAGAATATTTAGACTATTGGTTAAAAAGTTAAGTACAAAACCTGTTTGAAGATAATTAAGTGTGGATAACCACACTTAATTTGTTGAATATTATTTCTTTAAATGTTTTAGATTTGGTAAGGCGATTGCAAACAAAATAATCACTACTCCAATCCATTGATTCAAATAGACCGATTCTTTTAAATAAAAATAAGAGCAGGTTACAGCTACAGGCAGTTCTGCAGCGGATAAAATCGCACTCAACGAAATGCCGATTTTAGGCATACCGACTGAAAATAGAAAAGGGGGTAAGACTGTACCTAATAAGGCCAATAAAAATCCGAGTTGATAAATTTTATCGTCAATACTGAGTTCAAAGAAAAATAGTGGCGGAAAAATACAGAAAGTCACAATACAAGCACCGGTTATCATCAAGGCACTTTTCTCTAATTTTGGTAATTCATTGCCGATATTGCTACTAGTTGTAATAAAAAGCGAATACATAAGCGCTGCTAGAAAACCAAATAAACAACCTGTTAAATTTAATTCAATAGTTTGATTAAAAAGACCTGCAGCAAAACAACTACCAACAATTATGATAACGACTGTGACTAATTGAAGTGGTGAAGGTTTATTTTTAAAAATAACAAAATCAATAATGACACTAATCCATAAGTATTGCATAAGCAAAATAATCGCAATTGATGCTGGCACCAACTGTACACATTGATAATAGCAAATACCCACTAATCCGGGAAATATACCTACTGCACATACTTTCCATTTTGGGGTTAATGTTTTTTTATTTTTAATCTTTGATTGTTTGAGCGTTTTTACAATCAGATGTATCCCCCATAATATCAACATACCTAAAAAACATTGAACACCAGTAACTTGTCCTAAGGTATAACCTGATTGATAAGCGGTTTTTACAATAGAAGAGAGAACGCCAAAACTACACGCACCTAAAAAAACTAATAAACCACCAAAAAATTTTTCTTTCATACTAAAATCTCATTACTTTTAAAACTATATTTATCGCCAATAATTGGCGCATAAAACAATCATAGCCGACAAGCTATATCTTGCGGCTTTATGTCACTATTTTTTACGGTATGGTAATACTCAAAAAAAACAGAGGATAAATAAGGGACGATGTATCCCTTATTTATATTGATAAGATGTTACTTCGCAGATTGTTTATAATTAAAGGTAAAATAAAAAACAAAACCTAAAATTAATGCGTAAGCCGCAAAAATTAACCATATTGAGTGCCAATCTTTTAATCCATCATGAGTATTGATATCAACGACAAAACCACTGATAAAAGAACCTATAATCGCACCAATACCATTAACCATCGTCATAAATAGCCCTTGGGCACTCGCACGTATATTAGAGTTAACTTCTTTCTCAATAAAGATAGAGCCTGAAATATTAAAGAAGTCAAAAGCACAACCATATACAATCATTGATAACATCAATAATACAAAACCAAATGGCGTTGGATCACCATAGGCAAAAAAGCCAAATCTAAGTGTCCAAGCGATTAAGCTGATTATTATGACTTTTTTGATTCCAAATTTCTTGAGAAAAAATGGGATCGTCAAAATGAAGGCAACTTCAGCCATTTGTGACACTGATAATAATATTGCTGGATGTTGTACAATCACGCTATCTTGAAATTCTGGGATTCTACCAAAATCTTTCAAAAATGCTCCGCCGAAGGTGTTGGTGATTTGTAATATAGCCCCTAATAGCATCGAAAAGAGAAAAAATATCGACATTACTGGGTTTTTCAATAATACAAACGCATCTAAGCCAAGGCGTGAAATCCATGATTGTTGTTGATTAGCGATGACTTTAATATCAGGTAAAGTCGCACTGTAGATGACCAAAATCACAGACGCACCACAAGCAATATAGAGCTGAGCATTACTAATATCGAATTTTAGTAAACTGATTGTCCACATAGCAATAATAAAGCCTATTGTTCCAAAAACACGAATTTTTGGAAAAACGGTAACAGAGTCTAAATTGCTTTTATCTAAACAGTGATAACTAATTGAATTAGATAATGCAATTGTTGGCATAAAAGCCATTGCATTGATAAGCATCAACCAATAAAGTTGAATTGGTGTTGTTGCGGTTGCCGCATAAAATAGTGCAATAGCACAAACAGTATGGCAAAGCATAAATAAGTATTTTGGTGGAATAAATTTATCCGCAATTATTCCAATAATAAACGGCATAAATAATGCCGCAAAGCCTTTAGTGCTATAAACCAGACCGACTTCTGCACCAGAGAAATGCAACGTATTGATTAAATAAATACCAAAAGTTGTCAACCAGCTTCCCCAAATAAAATATTGGAAAAACATCATTACTTGTAATCTATGCTTCATGTTCATTATTTATATCCAAAATAAAGTGAACTGCTGATATGAAATTATACAAATTAAAAACGCGCAATTGTTTTAGTTATCAATTGTAAGAAAGTTGATTTAACGCGTTCAGCTGTTTCAATCACTTCTTCATGCCCTAAAGGTTGATCTAAAATGCCACAAGCCATATTAGTTAAACATGAAATACCGATAGTTTTAATGCCAGAGTGATGAGCAATAATTGCTTCAGGAACCGTAGACATACCAACCGCATCAGCACCAAGGGTACGGATCATTCTGATTTCTGCTGGGGTTTCATAAGTTGGGCCTGTCCACCAAGCATAAACACCTTGTTGTAATGTGATATTTAGTTCCTTAGCTACTTCGCTAACTGTTGCTCTTAATTGCTTATTATAAACTTCGCTTACATCCAAAAAGCGAACCCCTAATTCAGGATTATTTGGCCCCATTAATGGATTATTAGCGGTTAAGTTAATGTGATCAGTGATTATCATTAAATCCCCTGGCTTAAAGCTAGTATTGACTGCGCCACAAGCATTAGTAATGATTAGTTTTTCAACGCCTAGCATTTTCATTACACGCACAGGGAAGGTAACTTGATCTAATGAAAAACCTTCATAGTAATGAAAACGGCCTTTCATTGCGACAACAGTCTTATCACCGCATTTACCAATCACTAATTCATTTGCATGGCCAACAGCAGCAGATTTAGCAAAGTGAGGGATATTGTCATAAGGAATATGGACGGCATCTTCAAGAGTATCGGCAAAAGGACCTAAACCTGATCCAAGTATAATCCCGATTGTTGGTTTTTTGTCTGTGTGTTGTTGAATATAGTTAACTGCTTGTTGAATATCTGCTGTTTGATGCATAACACTATCCTTTCAAATTTTAGTAGCTACTTAATTGATAAAACTGTGTGATCAAAATCATAAATAGAAAAAGTTCACGTAATCTATAATAAAAACAAAGTCATTTTTATTTTTAGCGTATATTATGATGATCTTCGACCAATAAAGAAAGACGTGGAATGAGATATCTTCGTATAAAAAAGTTAATATATTGTTTTTATTGTGATAATTAATATCGATTAATTTTTAATTAATTTAAATAAAAAACTGCATATTATTTGAGAATACGTTCTTTAGTAGAATAAATAACACCTTGAGTATCTCTAAAAAATCCAACTAATGTTAACTGACACTGTTTAGCTTGTTCAATCGCCATAGAAGTTGCTGCTGAAACGGCAAAGAGGATCTCGACTCCACAACGGGCTGTTTTTTGTACCATTTCATAACTTGCCCGACTTGAAACAAGAATTACACCTTTTAAATTTTGATTTCGTAGAAATGTGGCACGATAGCCTAATAACTTATCTAAAGCGACATGCCTACCCACATCTTCAAATCCAGCAATAAAATTACCGTTCAAATCTAACCATACCGCAGCATGAGTACCACCAGTTTGACCGCCCACGGTTTGAACTTCCTTTAGATAATTAAGGGATTGTTCAAAATCAGAAAGATGAATTTTATCGTTCAAAGAAAGGGGAGGAATAAACTGGCAAACTTGTTCTAACTGCTCGGTACCACAAATGCCACAGCCACTTCTACCAGTTAAATTTCGACGTTTTTCTTTTAATTGCATAAAACGTCGTGAAGAGAGCTCAATATGGACTTCAATGCCTTGCTCACTATCGATGATATCTATTCCATAAATTTCATCAACAGACTCGATAATTTTTTCTGTTAACGAAAAGCCAATAGCGAAATAATTAAGATCTTTTGGTGTTGCCATCATTACAACGTGAGAAATACCGTTATAAATTAGTGCAACAGGCCTTTCAATTGCGACAACATCTTCTTGCAATGGTTGTAATTGACCATGTTTGAATTTATTTACACTACATTTTTCAATGCCTACCGTCATGGTTTATCTCATTATTATTAGCAATTTCATTTCAAGTATAATAACTGAGGTTGATAGTAATAAAAAGTCTGGCATGAAAGCTTATTAAATTTGCTAGTTTCTAACAATGATTAGTAGAACGATAGTGCATTTGTTGTGTTAGAATGAGTTATTCTAAATAGTTAATAGCTAGCAAAATATGTCATTAAATGAAATCACGCATACAATTATGCAATTTATCGAACATCATCAAATGTGGGCTTTGCCAATTATTTTCATATTAGCATTTGGTGAATCATTGGCGATCATTTCATTATTGGTACCGGCTACCGCAATTTTACTAGGTGCAGGTGCATTGGTGGGAACAGGAGTGATCTCGTTTGTTCCTGTTTTGATATCGGCATCATTAGGTGCCATTGTAGGTGATTTTATCTCTTATTGGTTAGGTAAACATTATCACCAACAGGTAATTTCTTCATGGCCTTTAAATAAATACCCAAAAATGATATTTCGTGCTGAACAATTTTTCCAGCGATACGGTACTTTCGGCGTGTTTATTGGTCGATTCTTTGGACCATTACGTGCAATCGTTCCATTAATTGCAGGAACAATGCATATGCCAGCAACAAAATTCAATATCGCCAATATTGCTTCAGCACCAATCTGGGCATTTGTTTTATTGGCACCCGGTGCATTTGGGGTGCCATGGTTAGAAACCTTGTTTGGTTAAATAGTACCAATTGTATAACTACGACGCCCACTTTTGCGACCAAGTGCTTCTAAATTGGTTTGTAAAGGTGGGAATGGCAATGTCAAATTATGCTGGCGATAAGCTTCAAGAATCAATTTTTGTATTGAGCTACGTAATTTCATACGATGCCCCATTTCAGCTGCAAAAACACGTAACTCAAATAATTGAATACCTTCTTGAATATCCACTAAAAAGACTTGCGGTTCAGGATCGTTAAGAACAAATTCACACTCCTCTGAAACTTGTTGTAATAGCTTCATAACCAGTTCACTATCGGCATCAATCGTAGCTGGAATAGTTAACACAATACGAGTAATTGAGTCAGATAAAGACCAGTTGACCAATTGTTCAGTAATAAAAGCCTTATTTGGCATAACAATTTCTTTACGATCCCAATCAACAATCGTTATTGCACGAGTATTAATTTTGGTAATGTTACCTGTTAAATCACGAATAGTTACGGTATCGCCAATTCTTACCGGCTTTTCAAACAGAATAATTAAGCCAGAAATAAAGTTAGCAAAAATCTCTTGTAAACCAAATCCTAAACCAACACCTAATGCCGCTATTAACCACTGAATCTTAGACCAATCTATCCCGATAAATGAAAAAGCAATCATACAACCAACCATCAAAATAATATATTTTGATACGGTTGAAATGGCATATCCAGTGCCGGGTGCGAGGTCTAAATGTTGTAAAATGCCTAACTCAAGCAGCGCCGGTAAGTTTTTTACTAACTGAACAGTAATGGTCATAACCAAGATTGCGATACAGACAGCACCTAGGGTAATATGTTGTTCAATTTCGTTGCCATTAATAATGGTACTTGTTCCCCATAGCTTGATATTATTCATAAAGGCAAAAGCGGAATGAAGTTCAGACCAAAGTAAAATCATACTAATTAAAGCAATTAGCATAATAATTGACCTGACTAGTTGTAATGATTGGGCACTGATCGCATCTAAGTCGATAACAGGTTCATCCATATTATCATTTAATGGGGTGAGATCTTCTTCAATTCCTTTAGCGCGTTGCATACGTTCTAATCGACGTTGTTTTGTACGTTCAAATTCAATTCGTCGTTTTTGTATCCACATCCAACGGCGTATCATAAAATAGACCACTAACAAGCCAAACCAGATAATGACCGAAGCTTCTAATCGTCCTAATAACACTTCAGCTGTCGATAAATAACCTAAACAAGCAGCAATAATGGCTAACCAGGGTGCACTCAACAACACAAACCACAGAATATGACTTAATAAATTATCGCCAGATCCTTTTTTATCGATATAAAGTGGAACTCCAGCGCGATGAATAGAATTAGTCATAAATACGAGTGCAAAACAGAGAATAATGAATGCGGTACGACCGATAGTTGCTGCAAATTGACGATTGTTAAACTGATCAAAGCTCATTACAACCATTACTAAAGGGATAACCACCCAAACCGACAGTTGATAATATTTCATAGCTTGACGGACATTTTTCTTTGACCAGCCAAAATGAGTAATAAATAGCCCATTTTGAGACGCAAAATGCGCGGTGATAATAAACACCCACAAAATTGGAGCAGCAGCATTAACGCCATAGCCTAGAGCAACGGCTACAGGATAATCCCAGTTAATTTGAAGAGCATAACCCAAAGCTGCCCATAAAATAGGAACCGGCAATGCCATAATTAATGACAAAACAATCACTTCCAAAGTAAGTGAATAACTATCTTGGGTGACTTTACCAACCCGAGCCGCCGATTTATTTAAGAAAGCGTTATATTTTCCTCGCATTTTGAAATGTACAAATACAAACAATAAAGATAATACTAGGAAAAACAATGGTTTTGGCGCACTAAGTACTTCAACACCAGCATTATATAGTTGTGACAGCGTATCAATTTGAACGGTGACATAAACGACATCTCTGGCTAAATCAAGAATAAAACTTAATGAAACGGGATTGACGTCAGCAACCCAGAAAAAGTAACGGTGTGCAGCATCATTAACCTCATCGATAGCATTGGTTAGTTGCTTATTTGATATTTTTAATTTAGTTAGTTCAAGAATCGTGGTATCAGTACCCGAAATCAACGTTTTGATGAGCTCACTTTGTTCTCTTAATAAACGGCGATATTGACTAGCTGATTTTAGATTATTCAAATTACTTGGTAACGTAGGGTAACTATCTAGCCTAGCTAAGGTATTTGAATAATTGAGTTGCTGAACTTTGGCTTCTGCGATTTCAGCATCAAGGGGTTGTGATTTAGGTTTTTCAGGTAATCGTAATAACTGTTGGCGAAGAGTTTCACCTAATGCTGTTGAAAAACTTAACCATTCGCCCTGTTCAGCAAGGGTTGCGAGCGTATTTTGAACATGGGAAATTTGTGTATTAATATTATTTTGTTCATTGATGATGCTGGTTAAATGTGCTTTTTGATACTCCATATTCTGACGAAGATCTTCATTTTTTTCATTAAGCTTAGCAATAACTTCGGTAAGCTGATCTTCATTATCAATATTGGGTATTGATTCTTCAGCAAAAGCAAAGCAAGACAGAAGGAGTAATATTCCACCCAAAAAACCACGCATCAACATAAAGTTAGATCCTTTCAGCTAGTTTTTGACCTACACGAGTAACGTCACCAAGTTTAAGATGGCTGTCAAATTCAACAGCATTTGAAGCAAACAGCGTAATAACGGTTGAACCTAATTTAAAGCAACCCATATCTTCACCCTTCGCTAATTTAATCTGACCAGAATAAGTCCAACGTTTCATTATGCCGTCGCGAGGAGGCGTAATAACGCCTTCCCAATTTAATTCAATACTTCCTACAATCGTTGCCCCAACCATAATTTGTGCCATTGGTCCAAATTCAGTTTCAAATAGACAAATTACACGTTCATTTCGAGCAAAAATATTAGGAATAGTTTCTGTTGTTGCTTTATTAACTGAAAATAGCGAGCCAGGAACATAAATCATCTCACGCAATATACCATCACAAGGCATATGAAAACGATGGTAGTTTTTAGGTGATAAATAGGTAGTCGCAAAAGATCCATTTTTAAAAAACTTAATCATATCAGGATGACAAGCAAGCAGGGATTCTAAAGAATAAAAATGTCCTTTAGCTTGCAAAAGAAGATTATCTTGAATGTTACCAAATTGACTAATTATCCCGTCTGCTGGCATTACAATACTATTTGCCGCATCATCGATTGTTCGCGCATCTTCTTTTAGCTCACGAGCGAAAAAGTCATTGAACGTTTTGTACTCTTTAGCATCAGTCAATTTAGCTTCACTTAAATCGATTTTATATAATTTACAAAAACCGATAATCATCCATGTAGTGACTTTTCCTAAACGTCTGTTAGCTAACCAACCAAATAGGGTAGTTAATAATTGTTTTGGAAGAAGATACTGAATAATTGCTTTTAACTGATTTAACATAGATAGCTCTCAAATTATTTTCGAAATAATGCATTATATCAATATTTATTCTGAAAGTATAAATAGCACAACTTAATTCATATTTTGTGGCAAAGATCACAAGCATTTTAAAAATTTTGCCAAACTTCACTAACAATGGCAGTCAATTAAAAGTGTCTATCAAAATAGTTCTCTAGACTATCCCCATTAGCAAAATTGAGGGTAGTTATAATGGCAGATAGATATATTGCTGCAATTGATTTAGGTGCATCTAGTGGCCGAGTTATGTTGTCGAGTTATCAATCTCAAAAAATCACATTAACAGAAATCCACCGATTCAGTAATGGATATAAAAGTAATGGTAAAAATTTTTGTTGGGATTTGAACTATTTAGAACAAGAAATCTTAAATGGATTAAACAAAATTATTCAACAAGGAATCAAACTCGATAGTATTGGTATAGATACATGGGGCGTTGATTATGTATTACTTGACAAGCAAGGCCAAATCGTCGGACCGACATACTCTTATCGTGATCATCGTACTGACAATATCATGTCAAAGGTACAAGATGAAATTGGAACAGAAAATATTTATCAAAAAACCGGAATTCAATTCTTAACCTTCAATACACTCTATCAACTCAAAGCTATGATGCTTGAATCACCATCTTGGCTGTCACAAGTATCTGATTTTGTGATGATTCCTGATTACCTAATTTATCGATTGACCGGTGTTTTAAATCGTGAATATACCAATGCTACCACAACCCAACTTGTTAATGTTGCAACTCAAACTTGGGACAAAGATCTACTTGATTATCTAGGCATACCACGTAAATGGTTTGGTGATATTTGTATGCCCGGAAACCAAGTTGGATATTGGCAAAGTGCCAAGGGCGATCGTATTCCAGTAATTGCAATTGCAAGCCATGATACTGCCAGTGCTGTTATTGCTGCGCCATTAATGGACCAACATAGTGCTTATTTATGTTCAGGTACTTGGTCACTTATGGGATTGGAATCTAAACAACCTTTCACAGGAAAAGAAGCATTAAAAGCAAATATTACCAATGAAGGTGGTGTTGATGGTAATTATCGAGTGTTAAAAAACATCATGGGATTATGGTTATTCCAACGCGTTTGTTCTGAACACGAAGTCAAAGATATCAATCAATTAATTACATTGGCAAAACAAGAGCAACCCTTTGCTTTTCTCATTAATCCTAATGATCCAAGGTTTCTAAATCCTGATGATATGACAGAAACCATCAAACAGGTATGTTTAGAAAACATTGGTCAGGCGCCTAAAAATCTCCCTCAATTGGTGAGATGTATTTTTGACAGCCTAGCACATCTATATCGAGATGTATTAAACGAATTATCGATGCTAAGTGGTAAACCAATTAACACATTACATATTGTCGGTGGTGGTTGCCAAAATGCTTTTTTAAACCAGTTATGTGCTGACTTATGCAATGTCAATGTTACCGCAGGTCCTATTGAATCATCAGCCTTAGGCAATGTGGGTTACCAGTTAATTTCATTAGGTGAAATTGCTGATGTTAACGCATTAAGACAACTCATTTCACAGAATTTTGACACTAAATATTATCAACCCAAAAGTAATTAACCAATTATAGAAAAATTTTATATTTATTAAGGAGTATTTCATGAGCGCAATTGAAAATGCCTATCAGATCGCTAAAGCAAGATTTGCTGAAATCGGTGTGGATACAGATGCTGCTATAGTAGCAATGGCAAAATTACCGATTTCTGTACATTGTTGGCAAGGCGATGATGTTGCTGGTTTTGAAAAGCAAGAAGGTGAATTAACTGGTGGTATTCAAGCGACAGGTAATTATCCGGGTAAAGCTCGTAATGCAGATGAATTAAGATCAGATTTAGATAAAGCCTTTAGCCTTATACCAGGACCAAAACGATTAAATCTTCATGCTTCTTATTTAGAATCAGATAAAAAAGTCGATCGTAATGAAGTCAAACCAGAACACTTTGCCAATTGGGTCAAATGGGCTAAAAAGCACCAGATTGGTCTAGATTTCAATCCAACATATTTTTCACACCCTTTAAGTAACGAAGGCACTCTTACTCATGTTAATCCAGAAATTCGTCAATTCTGGATAGATCACGGAAAAGCTTGTCGTAAAGTATCAGAATATTTTGGTAAAGAATTAGGTACACCATCAGTCATGAATATCTGGTTACCAGATGGAATGAAAGACATTACTGTCGATAAATTTGCACCAAGACAACACTTAGTTGAATCATTGGATGAAATTATTCGAGAAAAGATTGATCAAAAATATCACATTGATGCAGTCGAAAGTAAATTATTTGGTATTGGTCTTGAATCTTATACTGCTGGCTCAAATGAATTCTATCTCGCTTATGCTACATCACGTAAAACTGCACTATGTTTAGATGCTGGACATTTCCATCCAACTGAAGTCATTTCAGACAAAATTTCTGCCGTAATGCCTTTTGTTGAACATCTCTTACTACATGTTAGCCGTCCAGTGCGTTGGGATAGTGATCACGTAGTGCTCTTTGATGATGAAACTCAAAATATCGCGAGCGAAATCATTCGAAACAAACTATTTGACCGAGTACATATTGGTTTAGATTTCTTTGATGCCTCTATAAACCGTATTGCCGCTTGGGTAATTGGCACTCGCAACATGAAAAAATGCTTGTTAAAAGCACTATTAGAACCGACCGAGCAATTAAAAAAATATGAACACGATCGTGACTTTACTTCACGACTAGCATTACTCGAAGAACAAAAATCATTACCTTGGCAAGCAGTTTGGGATCACTACTGTTTATTGAATGACGTACCAGTTGGTAGCCGATGGTTAGATGAAGTTCGTCAATATGAAACAACAGTTTTAACTAAACGATCATAAGGAAAACAAAATGCAACAGATTCTTTCTTCTTGGTTTGTAAAAGGGATGATCAAAGCCACTTACGATATGTGGTTAAAAGGATGGGATGAGCGTAATGGTGGTAATGTTAGCTTAAGATTACTTGAAAGTGATGTGGTCTCTTTTCAAAGTGACTTTTATAAAAATCCCCGTCACGTATCGTTAACACAAGATGTGACTAAACTTGCTAACCAGTACTTTATTGTCACAGGATCAGGTAAGTTTTTCCGCAATGTCATTTTAGATCCTGCTGATACGTTAGCCATTGTCAAAATTGATGAACAAGGCAAGGGTTATTACATCATGTGGGGATTAATAAATGGTGGATTACCGACTTCTGAACTCGCTGCTCATCTGCAATCACATATTGTAAGAATCGAACAAAGCCAAGGAAAAGACCGCGTGATCATGCACTGTCATGCGACCAATTTAATTGCATTAACTTATGTCCTAGAACTTGATACTGCGGTAATAACGCGATTGTTGTGGGAAATGAGTACCGAATGTTTAGTTGTATTTCCAGATGGTGTTGGTGTCGTTCCTTGGATGGTTCCAGGAAAAGACGAAATTGGTTATGCCACTGCAAAACAGATGGCAAAACATAGTTTAGTGTTATGGGCTTTCCATGGTGTATTTGGAACAGGACCAACGTTAGATGAAGCTTTCGGCTTGATTGATACAGCTGAAAAATCAGCAGAAGTTCTTGTAAAAGTCCTATCAATGGGAGGAAAACGTCAAACCATATCCACGGAAGAGTTCAGATTATTAGCTGAGCGTTTTGATGTGAACCCAATGGAAGAAGCATTAAAACAGTAAAAGCTACTAATAAAAATATCAAATTATATTTCAAAAATATAAGGATAAATATATGGGTAGTTCAATTATTTTAGGCATATTTTGGCACTTTGTTGGTGCCGCTTCTGCTGCGTGTTTTTACGCACCACTTAAAAAAGTAAAAAATTGGTCATGGGAAACCATGTGGTCAATAGCCGGACTATTTTCATGGATCATATTGCCATGGTCAATTAGTTACTTCTTATTGCCTGACTTTTGGTCTTATTACGGATCGTTTAGTTCAGATATATTAATTCCAGTTTTCTTATTTGGCGCCATGTGGGGAGTAGGTAACATTGGTTACGGATTAACAATGCGTTATTTAGGCATGTCGATGGGTATAGGTATTGCGATTGGCATAACCTTAATCGTTGGTACGCTAATGACGCCAATACTACAAGGTAAATTTGGTGAATTATTGGCTTCAACTGGCGGAAAAATGACATTATTAGGTGTCGTTGTTGCGGTTATTGGTGTCGCTATCGTAACTTATGCGGGTTTATTGAAAGAAAAAACACTCGGAGTACAAGTTGAAGATTTTAATTTAAAGAAAGGACTTCTTCTTGCCATCATGTGTGGTATCTTCTCTGCTGGTATGTCATTTGCCATGAGTGCAGCAGTACCAATGCACGAAAAAGCTGCCGAACTTGGCGTAGACCATCTATACGTAGCTCTCCCAAGCTATGTCATTATTATGGGTGGTGGTGCAATTATTAATCTAGGTTTCTGTATTAGTCGACTCTGCGCTAAAAAAGAACTTTCATTTAAAAAAGATATCTCAGTTGCCAAATCCCTACTTATTAGCAACATACTATTTGCCATTTTAGGTGGCGCAATGTGGTATTTCCAATTCTTCTTCTATGCTTGGGGTCATGCAAATATTCCAACTGAATATGGTTTCATGAGTTGGATGTTACATATGAGTTTCTATGTACTTTGTGGTGGTATTGTTGGATTAGCACTAAAAGAGTGGTTTGGTACTGGCAAAAAACCAGTACGAATACTTTGTATTGGCTGCTTAGTTATCATTGTTGCAGCGAACATTGTTGGTTTAGGCATGACGAATTAAAAGGAAAACATTATGGCTTATAGAATGATTCTAAATGAAACATCTTACTTTGGCGCTGGTTCAATCAGCCACATCGTAGATGAAGTAAAAAAACGGGGTTTTAAAAAAGCATTAGTGGTTACTGACAAAGATTTAATTAAATTCAAAGTAGCAACTAAAGTAACAAAACTATTAGATGACAATGGCTTTGCTTATCAAATATTTGATGAAGTCATGCCAAATCCAACTATTGGTATTGTTCAAAAAGGGGTTGAAGTCTTCAAACAATCGGGTGCAGACTACCTAATTGCAATTGGTGGTGGCTCACCACAAGATACTGCAAAAGCGATCGGTATTATTATCAACAATCCAGAATTTTCAGATGTTCGTAGTCTTGAAGGGGTAGCGCCAACGAAAAAACCAGCAGTACCCACAATCGCTATTCCTACAACAGCAGGTACAGCAGCTGAAGTGACCATTAACTACGTCATTACCGATGAAGAGAAAAAACGTAAATTTGTCTGCGTTGACCCTCACGATATTCCCGTTGTCGCAATCATAGATTCCGATATGATGACAAGTATGCCAGCGAGTTTAAAAGCAGCAACAGGTGTTGATGCCTTAACTCACGCCATTGAAGGTTATATAACCAAAGGCGCTTGGGAACTATCAGACATGTTCCATCTTAAAGCAATAGAAGTCATATCTCGTTCATTACGTGACTCAGTAAAAGGGATTGCAAAAGGTTCTCAAGACATGGCATTAGGCCAATATATTGCTGGCATGGGCTTTTCAAATGTGGGATTAGGTTTAGTTCACGGAATGGCTCACCCACTTGGAGCATTTTATGGAACTCCTCACGGTGTAGCTAATGCGGTACTTTTACCTCATATCATGGCTTACAATGCTGAATTTACTGGTGAAAAATATCGTGATATTGCTAAAGCGATGGGAGTGGCTAAAACAGAACAAATGACGATCGAACAAGCAAGAAAAGCTGCTGTCGATGCTGTTAAACAACTTAACGTAGATGTTGGTATCCCTCCTACATTAAAAGATATTGGCGTAAAACTTGAGGATATCCCTGCGTTAGCTCAAGCTGCTTTTGATGATGTTTGTACCGGAGGCAATCCGCGTGACACTAACGTAAAAGAAATTGAGCAACTATATCATTCTATTTACCAATAAAAATTGAATGTACACGTGATAATGAAATAGGTTAAATGCAAATTTAACCTAATTCATTAAAAAGGAGCTATTATGATAAGAAAAGCAAGCATAATGCAGGTCCATCCTGACAAACATGCTGAATATAAAAAACGGCATGATGAAATCTTTCCCGAGCTGGTAAAAGAACTAAAAGCCCATGGCGCTCACAATTACTCAATATTTTTAGACAGCAAAAGAAATCTACTTTTTGCTTATGTTGAAATCGAATCAGAAGAGCGATGGGATGCAGTAGCTAAAACAGCAGCTTGTCAAAAATGGTGGGCGTTTATGAAAGATATCATGCCAAGCAACCCAGACAACAGCCCAATTAGTGAATCATTAGCAGAAGTCTTTTATTTAGAATAAAACATTACTCTCTTTTAAAGCCTAAAAGAGAGTAAATTGAATATATATTTAATCTACCTTCACCTAGCACTTCTTATCATTAAATTTAGCCCGGTACTCTGAAGGCGTTTGATTAGTTTGCTTTTTAAACACTGAGGAAAAATAGTTACTATCATCGTAACCACACTCAGCAGCAATCATACTAATCGAATAATTAGTATTACGAAGTAAAGACATGGCATCACATAATCGCCTTTTTTGTAAATAACCACTAATGGTCATCCCTGTTTGGCTTTTAAATAAACGACTAAGTGAACGGCTTGCAATATGATTTTCCTTGCAAAAAACATCAACATTAAATGGTGTTGCAATACTGTTATGGAGCGCGGTAAACAATAAATCCAACTGATGAGTAGCAGTCGGCTCCGTTACCTTTGGTGCTTGTTTTATCCGGTCTAACAAAATAACTAATTGCAGAAAAAGTGCCTCAGATAAATGTACGGAGGCTAAATTATTTTTCTTTGATTCGATAGCTAATTTTTCGATAAGTGGAGATAAAAGTTTAAGGTATGAAGGTTGAATTCGCCAAGAACGCTCATTATGTTTGGCTGTCACTTTAGGTAAATAAGACTCGATAGTCGATAATAAAAAAAGTGACTCTCTCAAATATAAAATATTATCCAATTTTAGATCATTAACTGACTCATAACCATGCACATCTTTGGGATTAATATATAAAATATCACCACTGGTAATTGGATAAATATAATCATTCCAATAATGCAAACCATTACCTGAACAAACAATCACAATTTCATAAAAATCGTGATCATGTAAAGGAAAAGGGTGTTGATGATCACGTTTTTCGACAGTAACAGTATTCATCTTTGAAATAAAATAATCTTGTTTATATAAACGCAAACATCTTTCCATAAACTGTTCCTGACTTACTAGTAAAACAACTAATGATACCCTTTATCTGGGTTATTACGTAATGCTTGTGGCGAAAACGTAAATTCTTGTTTAAAACAGGTAGAAAAATAAGCACTATCATTAAAACCACATTCTTGCGCAATGGTTGTAATAGATTTATTGCTATAAATTAACTGAGTATAAGCATTAGCTAACCGCAACTTTATTAAATATTTTTGAGGCGTGATGCCAATCTCATTTTTCATCTTCCTATGAAAAGAGCGCAATGACAATGAAAATTGTGCCGTTAACTGTTCCCAATCAATTTGCTCCTTAAAATTGATCTGTAACCAACGCAACAACTGCTTAACGCGATTATCAGATGATCCAGAACCTTCATTGACATAAAAATTCTTATTAAAAATAAGTAGTAATTGTAAAAATAAACTTTCCTGTACAGCACTTGATTGATTTTGCGTCAATTGATTAATAATCGATTGAATATTTTCATCAGATTTTTTATCAAAAAAGTAATGAGAATGAATCGGATCAGGATTTGGAATTAACTGATTTATCCCATTAATAAAATGAAAATTCTCAGGATCTCTAAATAAAATATTGGTCAAATGTAGATTATTAACGTTCTCATACAAATGGCAGTCCGAAGCCTTAATATAAAACATCATACCTGGATATAAATCAAATAGTCGCCCATTTAAAATATGTTTTCCATACCCACTTGTCACAATAACGATTTCATTAAAATTATGCGTGTGTTCAGGGTAGACGGGTTGAGGCGCCCGAGGCTCAACGGTGATATTTTGATCGCTAGACGAAAAAAAATCTTTATCAAGTAACATCTCAATCAT
Source organism: Gilliamella sp. wkB195 (assembly GCF_001690445.1). NCBI lineage: Bacteria > Pseudomonadati > Pseudomonadota > Gammaproteobacteria > Orbales > Orbaceae > Gilliamella > Gilliamella sp. wkB195. The sequence goes on along the minus strand of NZ_LZGP01000014.1, from coordinate 9,144 downwards.
TTTGAACCTCACTCCTTATAAAAACCTACAACCACATTCTAAAAAGTAAATCGAAATCTCACCTTTAAAATTTGGACAGCTAATATAATATTTTGGCAATAAATTATAGCTATACAGGAATTTTTATTAAAAATGTGCGAAGCTTCACATTTTTAAAACCACTTCATTCAAAAAATTATCAATATAACAACGAAACAGCTTAATTTTTTACAAAACTTTTCTAAAAATTTATCTTGTTAGCAGGTGTTATGTATTATTATCTCACAGCTTATTTAAATTGATTTATGTCAAAAAGAAGATGTTCATATGGAAATATTAATTGTAATTTTGATTCTTTTAGCGTCACTACTTGTACGATACAATAGAGTGATTACGATTCTCATTAAAACTTTAAAACACAAATCTTTTCCCCAAAATTCTCAAAAAACTGAACAACTGACAGTTGACCTGCAAAATGCATTATCAGCTGGACTTATTATTGCTGAGCAGCATATGTTTTGTTGGGATAGCTTAGAAAGTGATGCCAGAAACTCTGGTAAAAAAGAACAGCGATATCGCTTAAGTACAGCTTGGGATGTAACTTCTCCACAAAGTGCTACTGAATGTTTATCCTCTTTTGGATCAACTCACAAACTCATTGATGTAGCGATTGAAATTTATCTAAACGTACCTAAAGAGCAGTGGCAAAGTTGTATTGATGACCAAGTTCCAGAAGATTACCGTGATATTATTACAATCTATTGCTCAAGATTAGATCAAGTATCTTCAATGCTGATTGAAAACAAAGTCGCTGAAGACCAAGACGAATTGCGTCAAATTTTACTACGAGGTTCAATTGCATGGGATTTAGGACGCCTAGTTTATATTGCCAGAGCAAGCTATATAGCGGGCTATATTAGCAAAGATCAAGCATGGCAATCGATTAACTCAGTTTTACCAACGGTTAAAGAAAATTTTGCCAATTGGAAAGAATTTGGTCAAAGTTATATGCTAGGTCGTGCTGTGTACCAGCCTGATGATGCTTCGCTTTCTGGTCTATTTGATATCTACACCGAAAGCACCACTTCGGAAGAAAGCCCATGGCTAAAATATCCGTTGAATAATTAAGTTAATGCTTGTGACAGTGTAAACTGTCACAAGTACTTAAATCCTTAATCGTTATTTAAAACCCAACCATATTAAAATCTAGTTAAATTTTCGCTCTTCAGATGGCGTGATACCAAACGTTTTTTTATACAGTGTAGTAAAATGAGTACTATTAACAAAACCACAAAGTAGTGATATTTCGGTAATAGTCATATCACTTTCTCTAATCTTTAATCTTGCTGACATTAACCGTAATCGTCTGATGTAATTTTCAGGAGTTAGGCCGGTTGCTTGTTTAATATGCCTAAACATCGTACGCGTTGTTAAATGAAACGTTTGAGCTATATTGTTCCAATCATATTCATCAAAGCAATTTTCTTGAAGATGGTTAAGTAAAAGATGGAGTTTATAGCGGGTATTATTTTGTTGTGACTGACGTTGATATTGCTTAATGATAACAAGCAATTTAAAAAATAGATACTCACGATGCTCAATTGAATTATTTAAATTAAATAACTGATCAATAACAGAATTACACTCTTTACGAATATTAGGCGCTAACCAAATATAAGAACTTAAATCACTTGCGGAGATAGGCCTTAATAGCTCCTCCATATTCTTCAAAAAAGTAAAATTCTGATTTGGATTAATCAGGATATTAGTTAGCTTTAGCGTTCCGAGATCATCATAAAAATGGTAATCATGCCCCCTAACTAAAAAAACATCACCTTGTTGAATAAATAACGGCTTACCATTAATAACATGTAAACCATGACCGTGCTCAACAATCACTAACTCGTCGAACTCATGATTATGCTCGCAACTGTTGTCCTCAGGGTCACTCTTATAAAGCGCTAATTTATCTGATTTATGATTAAAATAAGTGTCAATTTTTAAAGTATACATATTGATTATATCCTTACAACGGTAACTTATTATCAAGGTATCCCGCTAAATAAAAGACATTTTTTATCCGTCATATAAATACAATAAAGTAATTAAACATGAGATAAAAAATAATATTCTTAAAAATGTGAACTTGCTCGGTATAAGCTTTTTAATATTGCCATTTATAAATGCAATCTGGCAGTATCTTAGTGGCTAGCTTTTGTTTTGCATAGCTATACTCCTAAATGTTTTCTATAGGAGAAGAATATGGCACAAGCAATTCAAAAAAATGTTGATGCAGTTATGGTAAAAGATAATGCATTTATTCTGAAAGCAAAGCAATTACAACCAAAGATTTATCAAAAAAAGATCTCACCCCAAAAGATTATTTCGCTCATCAATGATCCAAGTGCTATTCATCATTGGTCATCAAAAATAGTGAGTGATGCAAATGATTATCTCAATCAGAGTTTTCATTCAGGTGATAGTTTTATAATTGATTTTGGTCAACACAATGTTGGTTACCTCTCTTTCTTGTGCGAATCCACTGGTAGCCCTCCTGATGCTCCTGCGCATATAAAATTAACATTTGGTGAAACACTGTGTGAAATTGCTGAACCATTCAGTCAATATCAAGGTTGGCTTAGCAAAAGCTGGTTACAACAGCATGATGAATACATTGATATTTTACCCTCTAAAATCAACTTATCTCGACGCTACTGCTTTAGATACTTAAAAATAGATGTTGTCTCACTATCGCCTAAATACCAAATTTTATTTAAAGATATAACTTTTAACACAGTCAGTTCAGCACCAGAACACTGTCTTAGCTATCAATCATCAGATCCGCTATTAACGAAGATAGATCAAGTCTCCATTCACACGCTTCGAAATTGTATGCAAGACGTATTCGAGGATGGTCCGAAAAGAGATAGAAGACTGTGGTTAGGCGATTTACGCTTACAAGCCCTAGTGAACAACGTCACTTTTCAACAGCACGATTTAGTCCGCAGATGCTTATACCTCTTTGCTAGCCATCGTCGGGAAGATGGTCTGGTTTCCTCTAATGTCTTTGTTAAACCTGACATTATTGCTGACGATACGTTCTTATTTGATTACTCACTTCTTTTTGTTGATGTCCTTTATGACTACTTTAATCAAACTAATGATCGACAAACGGTTAAAGAGCTATGGCCGATCGCATTACAGCAAATTGAAATAAATCTAAAACGTTGTGACGCGCAAGGTTTAGTTCAAGATAGTGATGATTGGTGGTCATTTATTGATTGGCACGAAAAACTCAATAAACAAGGCGCTTCTCAAGGTGTTTTAATTTACTGTTTAGACAAAGCAAGTCGACTTTCCCAACATTTTCAACCTGATATAACTCAGGCGCTTAATCAAAAATTAGATTTGGTTAAAAGAGCAGCACAAACATTATGGGACGAGCAAGCCGGTTTTTACACCAGCGGCGAACAAAAACAAATTAGTTACGCCACACAAATTTGGATGGTTTTAGCTGATGTAGGCGATTTAGCTCATCAACAAAAATTATTAACTCAATTAATAACAACTCCACCAGAAATCGGCATGAACACGCCTTACTTACGACATCACTACATCTTAGCCTTGTTCAAAACAGGCATGAAACAACAAGCCATTATTGAGATTAAAGCATATTGGGGAAAAATGGTCGAATTTGGGGCAGACACATTTTGGGAATTGTTTGATCCAAACGACCTTAATTATTCACCGTATGGTAGCAAAATCATCAATAGCTACTGTCATGCTTGGAGTTGCACACCGGCTTGGTTTATTCGACAAAATAAACTTTAACTAAAAATTTATAAGGAATAAAAAAATGGTCAATTCATTATTTTCTCTTTGGCGGCAACGCATAGGTTATGGGATTGCTGACTTATCTTGTAATTTAGTATGGCAATTAATCTCATTATATCTTATGTATTTTTATACGGACGTAATGGCACTACCCGCTTATTATGTCGGTCTAATGTTTTTAGTTACCCGGCTGGTTGATGGTGTTGCTGATGTCTTAATGGGCTTAGTTATCGATAATACATCCACACGTTGGGGACGTTGTCGTCCATGGCTATTAATCGGCGCAATACCGTTTGGCATATTGTGTATTTTAGTTTTCTATGTGCCTGATTTTGGTACGACAGGTAAACTAATCTATGCCTTTATCACCTATCTTTGCCTCTCTTTTATCTATACCTTGGTCAATATACCATTTAGTGCAATGTTGCCATTTTTAACTGCAGATTCATTAGAAAGAACAACCTTATCTTCAGTAAGAATTTTATTAGGTTCCTTAGGTTCAACGATTGTTGCAGTTGCAACATTACCGCTAGTTGCGACATTGGGAAATGGTGATCAAACACATGGCTTTTTATATACCGCTATTGTTTTTGGGATTATTGCGACTTTCTTTCTGATAGTCAGTTTTAAAAATGTTGAGGAAAAAATCACTATACAACAAGAGCGAATGACCTTAACTAGAGCATGGAAAGGTTTAAAAGACAACAACCCATGGAAAATCTTTGCAACTAACATCTTTCTTATGTGGGGCGCATTCTTTTTACAAACTGGCTCCTTAGTCTATTTCTTCAACTATTACGTACAAAGCGAAAACCTTACCGCAATAATTGCGGGAATATCAACTTTCGTCCCCTTAATTGGCACACTTACCGTACCATTCTTAGCCAATCAGATGAAAAAACGACATGTCTATCTATTTTCAAGCGCTATCAACTTAATTGGTATGGGAATAATGATGTTATCGGGCGTGAATCATCTTGGTCTTATCATCGGCGCGGTTATCTTATCACTCGGTGCTGGGCAACGCCTTGCTATTTATTTTTCAATGCAGGCTGACCCGGTTGATTATGGTGTATGGAAAACCGGTATTAATACTGCCGGAATTTTGACATCAATCAATGGATTCTTTGGCAAAGTGGCGATGGCAGGTGCTGGTGCTATTACCGGTTTTTTACTCTCATCTGGTGGATATGTTGCCAATGCAGTTCAAGTACCAAGTGCGCTTTTTGCAATCAAACTCTGTTACTTATATTTACCTGCCATTTTAATTATTGCCTCGATGATTTGGATTGCTAAGTTCTACAAACTTGATGACAGTTATACTTCAATTCGAGCTGAATTAGATGCCAGAAACCAAAATCTTAATGATGAACAAAAAGTTTAATCAATTTACATTAAAAGGAAATAACGATGAAATTAAAAATAATAGCTGGAGTCTGCTGTTTCTATTCTTTATCCGCATTAGCATCCATTGAATGGCAGACCGAACAAGGAACACTTAAACTTTATGGCGATGTCGAATTTAATATTGATGCTGCAAGCAAAAAAAAGCAGTTAACCTCACTTAGAACATCGGCAAACAAAGACTTTGATGCTAATGACACAGATCAGTGGGATATAAATGGCCGTATTTTATTCGGCTTGGATGGGAAAAGAGAATTAGCGAATCAGAACTATGCAGGATTCTCGGTGCAACCGCTTGCTGACATGGGAGGTAAAGTTAACCTAGATGATGCTAGTTTCTATTTTGGTAAAAAAGATGATTGGCGCCTACGAATTGGTCGCTATGAAGCTTATGACATGTTCCCACTTGGGCAAGATACCTTCATAGAATATTCTGGCAATACTGCCAACGATTTATATAGTGATGGTTTTGGTTACATCTATATGATGAAAGAGGGTAGAGGGCGTAGCAGTAACGGCGGTGCAATCGAATTAACCAAAGAGTTGGGGGATTTGAACTTGCAAGTTAATGCAATGGTAAAAGATGGTACCTCCTTATTTGACCATAGCCGTTATCATGGATATAAATTGCAAAAAGATAAAAACGTCGTTTACTTACGTCCCATCATATCTTACCGAAATAATGATATATCAGCAGCTCTAGCAATGGAGCGTAATGTTGTTAATAACGCTTATGGTTACCATGATATAAACGGCAAATGGCATGATCAGTCAAAACGTAATGGGTATGGCTTAACGATGAGTTGGAATAGTGCAGGTGATTTTGATAAATCATCTGAGGGATTACTGCTCAATAGCAGCATCTCCTATTTAGATGCCGAACAAGAAAAAGATTTTACCGCGGGTATCAATGGTATTTGGAAAGGTATTGGTCTTGGTTACATCTATGCTGCCAATGATATAAAAGCATTTAATACAAATTATCGAGGTGATGGTGAAATTTATGCTAAAGGCAAATATAAATTACATACTGTCAATGCCTCATACTTAATTTCAAATGTGATGGATATGGATAACTTCAATATCTATTTAGGGACTTACTTATCTAGATTAGAGCGCGATGAAAAACAAGGAGGAGGTAACGATAATCGTTATGGCGCAAGGGTCCGTTTTAAATATTTCTTTTAAATAAGACTAATTAACATTCACCCCAAGTAAAAATAATACGCACTTTACTTGGGGAATTCTAAAAAGAGTCATTTCTTAAAAAAACACAAAAAACACCAAATTATCAATAATAAAAACCGGAATCAAAATCCCGATTGACCACTTCATATAACCAAAAAAGCTAGGCATATTGATTTTATTTTGATCCGCAATGCTTTTAACCATAAAGTTAGGGGCATTACCAATATAACTTAAAGCGCCCATAAATACCGAGCCCATTGAAATAGCCAGTAAAGTGCTTTCAAATGTCGTCATTAAGCTACTAGCATTACCCGAAGCAAGATTGAAAAAGACCAGATAAGTTGGTGCATTATCTAAAAATCCGGATAGCAATCCTGATAACCAAAAATACATACTATTTATTGGTGCACCTTGGTCATTAGTCACCAATGAAATGACCGAAGCCAACGCACCATCATTACCCGCACGTAAAATCGCTAGCACAGGCACAATAGTAATAAAAATCCCAATAAATAACTTAGCAACCTCTTTTATCGGCTCCCAATTAAATTCGTTGCCTGCTCGAACTTGTTTTGGGGTAATCATTATTGAAATTATCGTAATAGCAATAAAAAGGCCATCACGAACTAAATTTTGTAATGCGATTTGTGAAACTAAAATAGTAAAACTTATTGATGAATGCCACACACCAGACAAAATCACGCTAGCAATAATAGCCAATAATAATACAAGATTATTTAGACCATATAACTTAACAGGCTTAGCACTAATTGGATTGCTATTCACACCATACTGCTTAACGTAATAGTAATGATCGATAAAATAATAAATAATTAGCAATAACCCTGATGTAAACACAACAGGCAACAGCATATGCTTAACTGTCCAGAAAAAATCGACACCTTTTAAAAAACCAATAAATAATGGTGGATCGCCTAAAGGCGTTAATCCACCGCCAATATTGGCAACTAAAAAGATAAAAAATATTACCGTGTGTACAGCATACTGTCGTTGACGATTAGCTCGAAGTAGTGGACGAATCATCAACATCGCAGCGCCAGTTGTTCCCATAATTGAAGCAAGCACAACGCCAATCATCAGTAAAATAACGTTGGATTTTGGTGTGCTGATTTTATCACTCTTAACCAGAATGCCACCGGAAACCGTAAACAAAGCCAAAAGTAATAATATAAAAGGAATATACTCCTGAACAATGGCATGTACTGTTAGCTCAATTGTGGTCGTTAAACCAAATGAAACCAGTGCAAACCCCAAAAATAATAACGTCCAAACGGCAACAACTTTACCGTAGTGATAATGCCATAATCGGGCTAAAAATAGTGGACATAAAGCAATCGATAACAAAATTCCAACGAAAGGGATCACCCAAAGTAATGATAACGCCTGTCCATTAAACTCACTCGCATAGGAATCAAAAGACATAAGCATTAAACTCAAAAAAGGGAATATCAAAAACTTTTTTATATTTTTCATTGTATTATCGGTTGGATTTAAAGTGGATGATTATAACAAATTCAAAATTAATTTTCGAATCATCCACAATCGTATAACTTAACGATTATAAAAAAGTTGAGGAGCGGGGTTTTTGAAGCATAAAATCTTTCGCTTTTCACAAATTTGCTCAAAAACGTTATAATAGTGATTAATTCTCTATGTTGGATCATCCATGCAATCAATCAAAAAAACAGCTTTACACCACCGCAATAAACACATTAATGGTTATCCATTTGATTTACTTATCAAAACATTGAACGAGCTATCTAATTTTGTAAAGCCTAATCAATATGGACGGTTAACGATTGATTTTGCTGATCCTACTGCGGTCAAAATGCTAAATAAAGCGCTATTATTGCACTATTATCAACTTTCGTATTGGGACATTCCTGACAACTATCTATGTCCGCCAATTCCGGGGCGAGCAGATTATATACACTATCTTGCCGATCTGTTAGCGCAAGATAATCAAATTCCTACAGGTAAACAGGTCCGTATTTTAGATATTGGGGTTGGGGCGAATATTATTTATCCAATTATTGGTTGTGCAGAGTATGGCTGGTCATTTGTGGGTAGTGATATCAATCCAACATCAATAAAAGTTGCTTCATTGATAGCACAATCTAATGATCTATTAAAAAACACATTACAATGTCGCTTACAACCTGACAACGAAGCTATTTTTGAAAATATCATTCAACCTAAAGAATTTTACCTAGCCACCCTATGCAATCCACCTTTTCACGCCTCCGAACAAGAAGCACATGCAAGTGCTTACACTAAACTTAAAAAGTTGGGAAAAGTAAATTCAACGAAAGATAATCTCATCCTCAACTTTGGTGGACAACACGCTGAACTCTGGTGCAAAGGGGGAGAAAGTGCATTTATCACTAGAATGATAAAAGAGAGTATCAAATACAAAACGCAATGCCTGTGGTTTACCTCATTGGTATCGAAAAAAGAGACGCTAAGCAAAATAAAAAAACAACTAAAAGTGGCAACTGAATATAAAATTGTCTCTATGGCTCAAGGGCAAAAAATTAGCCGTTTTGTTGCGTGGACGTTTTTTGATCAAGAAGAGCGAAAAATGATAATAAAAAAAGTTGAGGAGCGGGGTTTTTAGCATTTAAATCTCTACATAGAAATCAATAAATAAACAAAATTTAAATAAAATTAAATTTTCTCTGGATTAAAAACTATAATTTTAAAGATTTATAAAGTTGA
>NZ_LZGP01000013.1:0-29994 GCF_001690445.1 Gilliamella sp. wkB195 | reverse complement strand
GGCCTTTATTAAATAAGGCTATCAACTGTTTTTTACCGATTAATTTACATATAAAAATGTATTAGGACCTCTGAGCGTTTTATCAAACTTAATTAGTTATTCGGTTTTATTCGACGACATAAAATAAAAATAAAAAAAAATATTAAAGTTTCTTTTTTTAATACCGATAACTAAATCATCAGCAAAAGTATTGAATAATATTTTCAATATCTCGTTGATCTAACTAATCATATTAAAGGAGATAAAAATGGCACAGGTAATTAATACCAATACTATGTCTTTAATGGCAAGAAACAATCTGAATAATTCTCAAAGTGTTCTTGGAACTGCAATTGAGCGTCTATCATCAGGTATGCGTATCAACAGCGCTAAAGATGATGCAGCAGGTCAAGCAATCGCTAATCGTTTTTCTTCAAATATTCGTGGTTTAACTCAAGCTGCACGTAATGCAAATGACGGTATCTCTTTAGCTCAAACAACTGAAGGTGCATTAAACGAAATTAATAACAACGTTCAACGTATTCGTGAATTGACTGTTCAAGCGGCAAATGGTACAAACTCTCAAAGCGATTTAGAATCAATTCAAAACGAAATTGATCAACGTTTAGAAGAGATAGACCGTGTATCTAAACAAACTGATTTCAATGGTACTAAAGTATTATCTGCTGATAAAACACTTAAAATACAAGTGGGTGCAAATGATGGTGAAACTATTGAAATCAATTTGAAAAAAATTGACAGTACTGAACTCGGTTTAGCTTCATTTAATGTTTCTTCAAGCCCAACAGCAGATCCTTTAAAAACACTTGATGCTGCATTATCAAAAATTGATGAATTACGTGGTGAGCTTGGTGCGGTACAAAATCGTTTTGAGTCAACTGTAACTAACATCAACAATACAGTAAATAACTTAAGCTCAGCGCGTAGCCGTATTGAAGATGCAGATTATGCTGAAGAAGTCTCTAATATGACTCGTGGTCAAATTTTACAACAAGCAGGTACTTCAGTATTAGCACAAGCTAACCAAGTACCTCAATCTGTACTGTCTTTATTACAATAAAGTATATCTCTAAAATTTTACTTTAATTTTTATACTATAGTAATAATGGTATTTTTTAATACCATTATTACTAATAATGTTAATTACCTATTTTTTAATACTTTATTCTTGCCATTAACTCAGTCAATTATCGTCATAATATTCCTTAGCATTTTTTACAATGGTTTAGGAAATGAGTGATAACCTGTATAACTCTCAGGGTGTAGTGAATCAAATCGATTGGCAACAATATATCTATTTAGTTCGTAATGAAGCGTTGAAATTAGCTGTTCGTTTACCAACGACGATTGAGCTTGATGACTTGTTACAAGTTGGTTATATCGGTTTATTAGAATGCATAAAACGTTATGATGCAGCACAAGGTTATACTTTTACTACATTTGCTATTCCTAGAATAAAGGGAGCAATGTTAGATGAGTTGCGTAGTCGTGACTGGCTACCAAGGCAAACCCGAAAAAAAATTAAAGATGTCACTAACGCCATTAATGAATTGGAACAAATTTTAGGTGTCCCACCTAATGATCACCAGATAGCTGCACATCTGCAATTGTCTCTTACTGAATATCGCAAGGTGTTATTAGATTCAAATTATAGCCAAATCTGTTCTTACGATGAGATACAAAAAAAACTCGGCGATAATTTGGATGCGCTGATTGAGCCTGATTCCGATAACAATCCTTTTGCTTTTATTATTAATGATGAAATTCGCAATATTATTGTTCAACAAATTGATAACTTACCTGAAAAAGAAAAAATGGTTTTAGCGCTCTATTATCAAGAAGAGTTGAATTTAAAAGAGATTGGAAAAGTGTTAGATATTAGCGAATCTCGCGTAAGTCAATTACATAGCCAAGCAATAAAACGAATACAAAGTAAAATTAATATATAAAAAACAGAATAAAACAGTAAAACATGAAAAAATAAATTGAAAATAAATCGAAATGATTTTTTTATTGACCTTTTGCTTTTAAAAATGTAACTTTAAGTGAAAAAAAACGAATTAAGATATTTTTTACTAATTTCGCATTTTTTTATGCGAGAAAAATATAAATTTTGGTGAGTAAATTGGGAAATATACAAGAAGACGATATTTTGAAATGTATACATCATTTAAATCTTTCAACGCTTTTATTAAGCCAAAGAATGATAGAGAAAGATAAAGTGATGGCAATGTATCGATTAGGAATTGATGAAAAAACCGCTGATATTTTGAGTAATTTAAGTGCTTCTCAAATGTTGGTTTTATCTGAAACCAATCAATTAACGTTTCAATTTCGATTTAAAAATTCAGCAATGATGGAAAAATTAACTGAAGAGTCTCGCGTTAGTGATATAAAGCAGATGCATACAGGGATCCTTCTATCAAGCTTACTTTTAGATTCTATTAATAAGTAGGTAAATGATAAAAATGAGTAGCAAAAGCATTATCCAAAAATATAAAGAAGTCCAATTAGCTATTCGATTAATTACACTCGGCGCTAGAATTCAAATGTTGGAAAGTGAAACCAATTTAAGCCGTGGAAAGCTGATTAAATTATATAAAGAAATCCAAGGATGCCCACCACCTAAAGGTTTACTTCCTTTTTCTACCACGTGGTTTATGACTTGGGAGCCTAATATTCATTCAAGCATGTTTTATAATGCTTACCGATTTTTAGTCAAGCATGGTACTAAATCTGGAGTTCATGCAATTGTTAAAGCTTATCAACTTTATTTAGAGCAATGTTCCCTTCATCACGATGAAGAGCCGGTTTTAGGCTTAACTCGTGCATGGATTTTAGTTAAATTTGTTGAAAGTAATGTTATGCAGCAATCGTGTTGCAAAGAGTGTAAAGGGCGATTTATTACACACGCTTACCAGCCACATAATAGTTTTGTTTGCAGTTTATGCCAACCGCCGTCAAGGGCCGAAAAAAATAATAAAACGCATAAAGAAAGCCAAGCAAAATGCTTACAAGTTTTATCAATACCTAGTGCATTCAACTTAGTCACCGCAAATCAGGTAACGGTTTAGATAAGCAATTAATTAAAAAAGTTTAGTTACATTTTATAGAGATAAAGGAAAGCCAATGCTAATAATTATAGGATATATTGTTGTTATCGCTTCTGCTTTAGTTGGTTATGTACTAAGTGGAGGGTATTTGGCAGTACTTTTTCAACCATTAGAGTTTCTGATAATTGGTGGTACAGCTATTGGTGCTTTCATTGTAAGTAATGAAAAGAAAGCAATAATTGCTACACTTAAATCGTTAGGTGGTTTATTTAAAACATCAAAATATAATAAAACTCTTTATTTAACATTAATTAATTTAATGTACACCATTTTAACTAAGATACGTCAAAATGGGGGGTTATCTATTGAAGAAGATATTGATAATCCAAAAGAGAGTGAATTATTTAAAAAGTATCCACTTATTCTTGCCAATCCACAAATATGCGATTTTATCACTGATTATTTACGTTTAATGATTAGCGGAAATATGAAAGTTTATGAAATTGAAGCATTAATGAATGAAGAAATTGAGACGTATACCCATGAGTTAGAAAAACCTGCAGATGCGATTTCTAGTGTGGGCGATGGGTTACCTGCTTTTGGGATTGTGGCTGCGGTTATGGGAGTGATTAACACATTAGCACAAGCAGATAGGCCTGCTAGCGAGTTGGGTGAACTTATTGCACATGCTATGGTTGGAACCTTTTTAGGAATTTTACTGGCTTATGGGTTTGTTTCGCCACTAGCTGCTTTATTAAGACAGAAGAATGCTGATACAGTAAAAATTTTAGAATGTACTAAAGTTATTCTTATTGCCAGCATGCATGATTATGCTCCACAGATTTGTATAGAATTTGGTCGAAAAACTATTTTTTCGCATGAGCGACCATCTTTCTTTGAATTAGAAAAATATATTCAAGAAGTGAAAGATAAAAATGCTAACCCAACAGAAAATAATGAATAATGAAAGATAAGCCAGTAAGAATAATTATTTCTAAAAAAAAGTCAGGGCATGGCGGTGGCCATCATGGTGGTTCGTGGAAGATTGCTTATGCAGATTTCATGACTGCTATGATGGCACTTTTTTTAGTCATGTGGTTGATAGCCAAAGCCAGCCCGCAAGAATTACAAGGAATTGCCGAATATTTCAGAACGCCATTAATACTAGGTCAAAATGGTGGTAAAAATATTAGCGATAGCGAAAGCCCTATTCCTGGTGGTGGCGATGATGTCAGTAAAAGTTTGGGCGAAGAGCAACAGAGCATAATAAATGAACAACCAATAGATCCCAATGTAGTTGAAAGAAATCAATTGATCGAAACTGCTCGTAAAATTTATGAGGCATTTGAACTTGATCCTCGACTGCAAAAATTAGCGGCTAATCTTATTGTTGAACTAACTGAAATGGGGTTAAGAATTCAGATTTTAGCAACTGATGATAAACCAATGTTTGATGTTGGTAGTGCAGTTATTCATCCTAATATGCAAGAAATTCTTCACGCTCTAGCACCAATAATAAACGATTTACCCAATAAGATGACCTTATCTGGGCATACTGATGAGCGTCAGTATATAACAGGTGATAGAGGTTATAGTAACTGGGAATTATCTGCTGATAGAGCAAATTCATCAAGACGAGAACTTATCGCTGCTGGATTAGATTCAAGCAAAATTATTCGAATTATTGGTTTAGCTGATACGGTTGGTTTAAACAATCCTAATTATAGTAAAGATGCTAATCGTCGTATTAGTATTTTAATTTTGAATAAGTCAGCTCAAAAATATATTGAAGATGAAAATACAATGACTGGAATAGATTTTTTAAAACAAGCAACTAAATCTGAACAATAGCATTGGAATTACTTAGGTTAAGCGTGTTAAAAAATTAAATTTCAATTATTTTCTAAAAATAACTAAAGTTTTATCTTTTTTATCCGATATAAGAATAACCCTTTAAGTTAATAATTTGATTATTGACTAAATATATTAGGAGCTTTTATGTCAAATTCATTGATGAATACCGGTATTAGTGGATTAAATGCTGCGCAAAATATGCTTAATGTTATAAGCAATAATATTAGTAATGCGCATACCGTTGGTTACAATCGTCAACAACAAATTTTGCAACAAGCAAATGGCACTAAATATAATTATGGTTTTGTTGGTAACGGTGTATCTGTATCATCAGTTAATCGGGCATATAATAGTTTTGTGGTTGGCCAATTACGTCAATCTCAATCACAAAATGGCTCTATAAAGGCTTATTACAATGAATTGTCAAAAGTCGATAATTTATTAGCGGAGAATGATAATAGTATTTCCTCGCAACTAAATAGTCTGTTTGCAAGTTTAAATAAACTTTCTTCAAATGCGGGTGATGCCGCTTCCAAGCAAACAGTAATAAATGATCTTAGCTCGTTAGTCAGTCAGTTTAATAAAACGGAATTGAATTTAAAAAATCAGATTGTCAATATCAATACTGAAATTGTTAATAATGTTGATACTATTAACTCTTATACCCAACAAATTGCTGATCTTAACCAAAAAATAGCAAGATTACAGGCAGTAAGTGGTGGTCATGAGCCGAATGCATTGCTTGATGAACGCGATCAACTGGTTAATGAATTAAGCGAGATGATAGGCATCACCGTTACTGAGCAAAATGGACAATACAATATTTCACTGCCTAATGGTTTAAGTTTAGTGCAAGGGTCATCGGCAACTCAGTTATCTGTACAGCCGTCTAAAGATAATCCTGCTTTAAATACAATTATTTACACTCATAATTCTGGTGCGACTCAAGAACTATCAAGTCAAAATATCGCATCAGGCCGATTAAATGGATTATTAGCTTTTCGTGATGGACCACTCCTAGAAGCTCGCAATCAATTAGGTTTGATTGCGTTAAATCTAGCAGAACGATTTAATGAAGTACACATGTCAGGGGTTGATATTAATGGCGAACCAGGTCAGAAATTATTTGATTATCATAGCCCAACTAGTATTGCTAACGCCCAAAATCAAGGTAATGCCACTGCTAAAATTAACTATAACTCAGTGACAGACGTCAAAGCATCTGATTATAAAATTGAGTTTAATGGTAACGATTGGGTCGTAACCAGATTGTCTGATAACAAGCAAATTACCCCTCAAGTTGAAGATGGTAAGTTGTTGTTTGATGGATTATCTATTGAAATAAATGGTGATCCAGTAGCGGGTGATAGTATCTTACTTAAACCTGTTGCAGATGTAGCATCATCACTCCAGCTACTAGTTAAGGATGTCAACAAACTAGCAACAGGTATTAATGATGATGAAAATGGTAATGGCGATAATCGTAATGTAGCTAAATTGCTTGATATACAAAATGAAAAATTAATTAATGGCACTAAAACGTTAAATAGTGCTTATAACGCCTTAGTTAGTTATGTGGGAAGTGAAACGCAAACAGCTAAAATTTCAGCGCAATCTAGTCATAATATTACTCAAGAAATTTATGAGCAAAATCAATCAATATCAGGCGTTAATATTGAAGAAGAATATATCTCTATGCAGGTTTATATGCAGTATTACCAAGCTAATGCAAAGATTATTGATGCGGCAACCACAATATTCGATACCATTTTAGGTTTAGCTAAATAATAGAAGGGTTTAAATATGCGTGTTAGTACTAATGCAATGTATCAAAAAAATTTAACGAGTATTTTAAATACCAATAGTAAATGGCAAAAATCAGGATTGCATTTAGCAACCGGTAAAAAAATCTTATCACCTTCTGATGATCCTATGGGGTCATCGCAAGCATTAATTTTAAAACAGGCTCAATCAAGAAATACTCAGTATCAATCAGCTCGTGAAAGTGTTAATAACTCGTTAAGTCGTCAAGATACAGTACTAAAAGAAGCGAATACTGTTATCCAATCAATTCAAGAGACACTAGTTTATGCGGGTAATGAGACGTTAAACGATGAAAATAGACGTGACTTAGCCAATAAATTACAAGGATTAAAAGATCAATTAGTTTCGTTAGCTAATGCTAAAGACACTAATGGCAATTATATCTTTGCTGGAAATAAAAATGATACACCTCCTTTTGTTGTGGATGAATCTGGTAAAGTTAATTATGTCGGTGGTTCTACAACGATTAATATTTTTATTGATGATACGCGTGAAGTGTCATTAAGTTTTACTGGTGATCAGATTTTTATGTCAGGCGCCAATAGTTCTGTGGAAAGTGATGTTTTTGCTAGCATTGACTATGCATTAGAAGTACTGCAAATCGGTTTAGATGATAATGACCCTGATGCGATTACGCAATTCAGAGAAGGTTTATCGAAAGCTAGTCAAGGCGTTGATAATTCGTTTGAAAATATCTCAACAGTTAGGGCTGCAGGTGGTAATGTGTTGGCGGAAGTTGAACGATTAACTGCACTAGGTAAAACCTTGGACATTGATTTTCAAACACAAATTAGCCAAATTGAAGATGTTGATTGGTATGAAGCCATTGCAGATTATGTGATGTTACAGGCGAATTTACAAGCAGCTCAATATACTTTTATGAATATGCAAAATATGTCCTTATTTCAAATGAAATAACTTTCTGTCATCAATTATTTAAATCGTTAATACCAAAAAAATAGGAGGCTTATGCCTCCTATTTATTAACTTCATTGAAATTTAGTTAATTTATTTAGTTATTATTTAAAGGCAATTTGTCTAAAACATGATATTGATTTTTGCGGTGTATTTCTAGCAATTTCTTCAATTCGACTAATAATTTGAATTAACTTTTCGCTATAGTTAGGATCGGTTGCATAGTGTGCATCTTGCAGTGCTTTGGCTGCGGTTCTTGCATCAGGTGCGTTAACAACGGCACGATAACGCGGGCTTTTGGTAAGTAAATCAAGATAATCTGTTAATGCATGTTGTTTACTTTTATAAACTCTAAATTCATCTTGAATCTTAACCATATTGTTATTTAAAAATTCTCGTGTTGTTAACCGAGTTGAATTGCCTTTCCATGATGATGTCGCTTTTATGCCAAAATAGTTATGACTTGGTTGATTGTCGGCTGTTTTTATCTGCTTTTTACCCCAACCTGTTTCTAAGGCCGCTTGCGCAATGATAACCTCATAAGGAATACCTGACATTTTGGATGCCTTTTTAGCGAGTTCAAACCACTCAACTACAAATTGCGTGATATGGTCTTTATCAGAATCATTAACTGCTGACGTTAATGGTTTGACGTTAGTATTCGTTAATTTATTCGTTTGCTGGTAAAGCATTTGACCTAATGCCGCAGGCGATGAATTTGAATCACTAAATAAAGATTGTGCTAATTCTATATTATTAGCCTGAGATTGTGGGGTAATAGATCTATTTGGCTGATTATTTAATTGTTTGGCAATAATATTGGCAAGACCTAATCCTTTACCGGCAGCCTGTTGAGCGATTTGCTGATCAAACATTGAGGTAAATAACTGCATTGCAGGTTGATTAAATAATCCACCATTAGGAACGGCTTTTC
This sequence comes from Gilliamella sp. wkB195, assembly GCF_001690445.1. Taxonomy (NCBI): domain Bacteria; kingdom Pseudomonadati; phylum Pseudomonadota; class Gammaproteobacteria; order Orbales; family Orbaceae; genus Gilliamella; species Gilliamella sp. wkB195. Next base: position 21,414 of record NZ_LZGP01000013.1, on the reverse strand, counting down.
GCATAGATTGCATCATCATATTGACGAATAGTGTTTCAAACTGATCGGCAACTTGCTTGACACTTTCACTTGATCCACTAACAGCGTTACGCCTTAATTGGCCAATGCTCGAAAAATCATAAGCAAAGCGATTAATAGACTGATTAACTAGGTTTTTCATAATAATTATGCTTTAAATCGTTTCTAATGCAGCGTGTAAACAACCTGCGGTTTTTAATGCCTCAAGTATCGACATTAATTCTGTTGGATTTGCGCCTAATAAATTAAGTGAGTTAATTACTCGGTTTAAATCAGCGCCAGAAGCTAAATTATGTAATGCACCGCCATCTTGTTCGATGCTAACCTCATCATCAGGAACAACTACGGTTTGTCCTCCGGCTAACGGAGTGTTAGGCTGGCTAACTTTTAATTTGTTATTGACCACCACAGACAAATTACCATGAGCAACGGCACAATTGTCTAATTGAACTTTTTGATTCATCACCACCACGCCAGTGCGTGTATTAATGACTACTTTTGCTGAAATTGGTGAAGCACTAATTTGTAGGTTTTGAATCTTCGATAATAATTTAACTCTTGCCTGACTATCTTGTGGCATGTTCAATTTAACCGTCATACCATCTAAAGCAACTGCGATATTTTTTTGTACCTTGTTAATTGCTTCAGCGATTTTTGATGCCATGGTAAAGTCAAAATGGTTAAGGTGTAAGTGAATGGAACTTTTTTCATCTAAGCGGGTTGTTAATTCCCTCTCAATTGTCGCTCCACTCGGGATAGTTGCACCAGCCATTTGATTAACTGTTACACTACTGCCTTTGCTGCTTGCGCCCATACCACCAACAAAAAGATTACCTTGAGCAATGGCATAAACTTGATTGTCGGCACCTTTCAATGGCGTCATAATCAATGTGCCACCGCGAAGGCTTTTGGCATTACCTAATGAAGAGACAACAACATCAATTTGTTGCCCAACTCGTGCATAAGATGGTAATTTAGCCGTAACCATTACCGCAGCAACATTCTTTAATTGCATGTTACTACCTGATGGTACGGTAATACCTAATTGCGAAAGCATGTTGGTTATACTTTGAATGGTAAATGGTGTTTGTGAAGTTTGGTCTCCTGTACCATCTAGCCCAACAACAATTCCATAGCCTACTAAGGCGTTTTCACGCACGCCTTGAATAGTTACTAAATCCCTTATTCGTTCGGCATAACTATAGGGTGTGCCCACTATCATTATTAAAATAATAAAAGTTCGTAATATATTAAGCATAATCAGATTCATTAAAATGGTGAAAGATTAAAAAACAGGCGTTGTAACCAACCCATAGTTTGAGCTTCATCAATGTAGCCATTACCTACATATTCAATGCGAGCATCGGCAACTTGAGTTGAAATAACGGTATTGTTACCACTTATTGTCCTAGGGTTAACAACGCCTGAAAATCGAATAAATTCTGTTCCCTGATTTATTGCAATTTGTTTTTCACCAATTACTTTTAAATTGCCATTAATCATGACATCTTGAACGGTGACGGTGATGGTTCCACTAAATGTATTTTTTGCATTAGCGCCACCAGAACCTTTAAAATCGTTACTGCCTGAGATATCAGTATCTACTTTGCCTCGACCAACTAATCCATCTAAAAAGTGAGGAACAGTTTTTACACCTAAATTTACCCCACCATTACGGCCAGCATTAATAGATGAACTTTTGCTCGCACTCACATTTTCTTGTAATACAATGGTTAATACATCACCAATATTGCGAGGTCTACGATCTTCAAACATTGGTTGATAGCCAAAACTACTTGGTTGTGATGCTTGATATATTGAGCCACTTGAATTAACAATTTCTGGCATTTGAGGAACAATACTGGTTTGCCCTTCAACTAATGCTTTTTTAGGTAATTGGCTACAACCAACTAATAACATCATTACTAAAATATAAAGATATCTCATTATCATAGTTTTATAACTGATTTAAACGTTGCAACATTTGGTCAGACGCTGATATTGCTTTACTGTTAATTTCGTAAGCACGTTGTACTTGAATCATGTTAACTAACTCTTCTGCGACATTTACGTTAGAGGTTTCGATATAACCTTGATACAGCAATCCAGCACCATTTAATCCCGGTGTATTTTCAGTTGGAGCACCAGAGCTTTCGGTTTCTAAATAGAGATTTTCCCCAACACTTTCTAACCCAGTGTCATTAATAAAAGTATGTAATGTTAATTGACCAACTTGCACTTGAGTTGATTGATTGGCTAAGGTCACACTAACAATACCATCCCGTGCCACGGTCATTTTTATCGCATTTGATGGAATGTTGATGGTTGGTTGAATTTCGTAACCAGCAGCCGTAACTAATTGACCATTTTGGTTAACTTGAAAAGCACCACTTCGAGTATAAGCTAGCGTTCCATCAGGCATCAGAACTTGGAAAAAACCTTGTCCATTAATAGCGATATCACTGCTATTATCAGTTAATTCTAAATTTCCTTGGCTATGGATTCGTTCGGTAGCTACAGGCCTAACACCGGTACCAATTTGTAATCCAGAAGGTAGTGTTGTTTGTTCAGATGATTGAGCGCCAGGTTGGCGAATAGTTTGATATAACAGATCTTCAAAAACAGCACGTTGGCGTTTAAAACCACCAGTACTAACGTTGGCTAAATTATTGGAAATTATATCCATATTCATTTGTTGTGCAGTTAGCCCAGTTTTTGCAATCCATAATGATTTAATCATTGCTTTTTCCTATTTTAATTATGTTAACGATAATATTTGATTGGCTCTTTGTGCATTTTCATCTGCTGTAGTAATTTGCTTCATCTGCATTTCAAATTGACGAGAATGGCTAATCAAATTCACCATTGCAGTAACAGGATTAACATTACTGCCTTCTAATACTCCAGACATCAGTTTTGCGTTAGGATTATCTTGTAATACTGCACCACGATTGTTAATAGGTGTTGCATGAAAAAAACCGTCATCGCCACGTACCAACTCATTAGGTTTAAGGTGAACTTTCTTTATTTTTCCAACTTGAGCAATGGTTGTGCGTTTATCACCTGCACCTAACGCTGATAAAGTTCCGTCGGCACTGATACTAACCTGTGAACGCTGAGGAACTGTTAATACGCCATTATCACCAAGTAATGGATGACCTTGGATATTAAGCGTGCCATTTTCATCAATTTGAATGGCACCATTACGGGTATATGCTTCACTACCATCAGCTAATTGTACAGCTAGCCAATCATCTTCTGATAAAGCAACGTCTAAATCTCGCCCAGTGTAATTAAATGCACCCATTGTTGAATCATAGGTAGGCGTGGTTGCTGCAACCATGGTCCTTGTTGGCATACTATTACCCACAATAGGAACGGCTTTCATTGCCGCTAATTGAGCACGAAAGCCTACTGTTGATACATTAGCTAAATTATGACTGGTTATGGATTGTTGATTTAATGTTTGGCTTGCACCAGACATGGCAGTATAAATAACGCGATCCATAAATATTCCTTAAATTATCTCAAATTAACTAATGTATTAAGAATTTGATCTTGTGTCTTAATGGTTTGAGAATTAGATTGATAATTACGTTGAGCAACAATCATATTGACTAATTCTTGGCTCATATCGACATTAGATGATTCAACGGCACCACTGGCTAATGATCCAAAAGTACCTGTATTGGCTGAGCCTAATACTTCACCACCAGAATTAAGTGTTGAACGCCAGTTATTATTCCCTGCTGATTCTAATCCATTAACATTGGCAAAATCAGCCATGGCAATTTGACCTAATAACATGGTTTGTTGGTTGGAATAAACACCATAAATAGTGCCATCATTGTTAATACTATAACCAACTAAATCACCTGCTGCATAACCATCTACGATAGGCGTTTTTATGCTACCGACTTCTTTACCCATATTTTGTTGCGTACTGTTTGCAAGTGATAATGTAAAGCTATTATCTTCTGATCCATTTATGCCATTAATATTGATAGTCATTTCGGGATCGCTGATTAATTTGCCTGATGAATCAAATTCCATTTTTCCTAATGCTTGTAGGGTTGCATTAGGATCGCTACTATCAAGGTAATGAACATCCCATTGGTTATCTGCTGTTTTTACATAAAAAAGCTGAACATTGCGTTGATTACCTAATGAATCATAAGTGGTGATAGTGGTTGAATAATTAAATGTGTCAGCATCTGTTGCATTAATCGGTTGTTTTTCAGGAACTTTACTATTTGAATTTAGATTTGTTTGCAAAGCAGCTTTATTGGTTGCTGATGCATTTAACATTTCTTGTGAAATTTTTAATGGACCCGGTGCTGAACCTTGTTGAATTTGTGGTGGAGTACCTGTCGCAAGATAACCAGTCAAGTTGAAACCGTCAGCAGATACGATATTACGTTCAGCATCTAATTGAAACTGACCATTACGGGTATAGTAGATTTGTCCACTACTATCAACTAATCTGAAAAATCCATTACCTGAAATCGCCACATCTAAACTGTTGTTGGTTGAAGTTGTTGTGCCGTCATTAAAATTTTGCATAACAGCAGCAACTTTAACACCCATCCCTACTTTTGAACCGGCATAGATATCAGCAAATGAAATACTAGCACTTTTAAAGCCAACTGTTGCAGAATTGGCAATATTATTACCAATAACATCTAATTGTTTAGAAGCGGCATTCATACCACTGATTGCTTGAGAAAATCCCATATAAACTTATTCCCCTTTAAAGAATTTGACGCACTTCGTCAATACTAATTGAACCAAGTATCCCTAAATCAAGTAATACTTTATTATTAACTTTGCTATTAATTACTCCGTAAACAACAGAGTAAGCTAATGGTGTTGATGTGACTTTTTGCCCCTCGTAAGTAGCATTCACTGAAAACGTGTAGCTACCATCTGGAGCTAAAGTTCCATCGTTAAGTTCTCCATCCCAAGTAAAAGAGCTGACACCAGCAGGGATGGATCCAAGATCGACTTCTCGTACAACATTACCATTTTCATCTTTTATGGTGATGACAACCGAATCAGCATCACGCATAAGTTCAAAACCAAATGGTGTAGTAATGGTCTCTTTATCACTTTTTGAACCATCTATTTCTGAAGTTGCGACTAATATTTTATTACCAGGAACCATAACGCCTTTACCAATCATATTGCTCGCGTTGACTGATAAACTATCGTCAATCTGGCCTGAAACCATACCTAACGTTGTATTAAGTCGTTCAATGCCTGCTAGCGTATTAATTTGCGCCAATTGAGAGGTTAACTGACTATTATCCATTGGATTAGTTGGATCTTGATTCTTCATCTGGGCAATAAGTAATGTTAAAAAGTTATCTTGTAATTCCTGACTAGAATTACCATCAGATGAACCTTTCCTCACTGCTTGTGGACTAGCCATATTTGACGATTCTGAAACTGGTACATTCGAAATACCCATGAATTAAGCCCCTTTATTGCCCTAAGGTAAGTGTTTTAAGCATTAAGCTTTTTACGGTATTAATGACTTCCACATTTGCTTGGTAGCTACGAGATGCTGAAATGGTATTGACCATCTCTGCCACTACATCTACATTAGGTTTTTGAATGTAACCTTTCTCATCAGCTAAAGGGTGCTTAGGATCATAGACTAAATTCATTGGTGATGGGTCTTCGATGACCTCAGATACTTTTACTCCAGCTATGCTATTGGGATAATTGTTATCATCGACTTGGAAAATAACTTGTTTAGCTCGATAAGCTTGACCTGAAGTACTTGTAACACTATCAGCATTTGCTAAATTACTCGCACTAACATTCATTCGTTGAGTTTGTGCCATTAATGCAGAACCAGAGATAGAAAAAATAGAGAAGCTCATAATGGTTATCCTTGCTGTAATACGGATACTACATTTTTAAATTGTTCACCTAAAAATGTTAAATTACTTTGATAATGGATACTGTTATCCATAAAAGCTGTTCTTTCTTGATCCATTTCAACAGTATTACCATCAGCAGATGATTGATAAGGAATGCGATACAGAAGTTGATAATCTGCTGAGCCGATGGTTTGGATATGCTTTGCTGATGTTATATTAAGTTTTATATTATTAAGCGTATGTTGATTATTGATAGCTTTTTTTAATTCAATATTAAAATCAATATCTCTAGCTTGATAATTAGGCGTATCACTATTGGCAATATTGGTCGCAAGTATATTTTGTCGTTTTTCACGAACATTTAATGCTTGTTGATGAAAGTTAACAAAAGTATCTAATTTATTTAGCATAAAATCATCTCATCTTTTTTTATGTAGAGAATTTTAAGCAAATCAAAAAAAAATCATCGTATAAATAACGATAAAAATTGCCCTTATTTCAACATTCAATAAATTAGCTGATAAAGTAAAATTTAGTTACCAATAATGTTGTGAACAAATATGTCTCAGTTTATAAAATATATAAGCCTTTTAGGTGTGTTGTGTAGCTCAAAAATAGCTTTGGCTAACTCAATGGAAAAACAGATTAGCAATCTAATCTATCAACAAATTAGCGAAGCTAATATTGATAATATTGCTATTGATTACCTCACTTTGAAACCTCAGTTAAATTGTGATTCACCAACATTTGCGATTTTAAATAAAAATAAGCAGTGGGGTAATTTAACTATTACTGCTAAATGTGAAAACATTACTAAATATATTCAAGTTTATGTTGCTGTTACTGGGAGTTATGTTATGGCGAATCAGCCGATAAGTGCAGGAACATTAATGACAGAGCAGCAAGTGAAAATGCAATCTGGGCGGTTAGATAAATTACCACCTGCTGTAATTTTGAATAAATCAGAGGTTATCAATCATATTGCTTTAAGAAATATTAATAATGGTGAGCCTATTAAAAATTCAATGTTACAGAAAAATTGGCATGTTAAAGCAGGTCAAACAGTAAAAGTAATTGTTAATGGTGAGGGATATTCAATTGCTGCTAATGGCAAAACACTAAGCAATGGTGCCTTGGGTGAATTAATAAATATCAAACTTAATACAGGCAATATTGTTCAGGGTGTTGTTACAGAAAAAGGTATCACAATTTTAAACAAATAAAATTAATGATTTTCTGATTTTTGCCGATAATTAGATTAAACCTCCCCTATAAACCTCAACGTTAATTGAAGGAATTTTATGAGTATAGATGCAACAAAAATGGTTACCGCCGTATCAGGGGTACTTAATCGTATAAATGAGCAAAATAAAAAAACTAATGCATCTGTGCAAAACTCAAGTAACTTAACGTTAAATGTTAAGTTAAGCCAAAATACTATAGCAATGTTGCATTCAACTGAAAATGATATCGATATTAGTAAAATTGAAAAGATAAAACAGGCCATTACTGAAGGTAGATTAGTGATCAATCCAAATAAAATTGCCGATGAAATTATTAAGCAAACTTTTGAAAATATTGAAATCTAATTGATTTTGAAGGAATGTCGTCATGTTAGAATTAGATAACATTTTTAATAATGTAACAGTTATGTTACAAGCCCTGTCAGATATTTTAGAAGCTGAACAACAAATATTATTTAAAAATAATTCAGTAAATCAATTGAGTGAAATTATAAACCAAAAAAGCCAATTACTTATTGAGTTAAAATTACTTGATGAAAAAAGACTAAAAGTTAGTCAGCAATGCAATATTCAATCACCTTATAGTGAAAAACAAGAGTTAGCATTAAAATGGCAAGCTATCACAAAAATGACTCAGCGATTAGCTCAAATCAATCGGGAAAACGGAGTGCTTATTCAAAACCGAATGAACGTAACGCAACATTCAATAGATTATTTGAAAAGCATGAATAATCCTGCTGTTTATACCCATAATGGTTATCAACAACCAGAAACTATTTCATCTAAACGCGCTAAAGTTTAATCATTTTGAAGTTGTTTCACGGTAAACGAGATAAATAACTATTAAATTAGGGTCTTATTAAGCCAATAACTTTATCAAGTTGCGTTCATACTGTGCTGTAAACGGTAATTAGGCAATAAAATTGATTTAATTAAGATATGGCTGATGATAGTGATCTAGATAAAAGCGAACAACCCACCGATAGCAAATTAAAAAAAGCCAAGGAAAAGGGACAAATCCCACGATCTCGCGAGTTAACATCGTTAATTATTTTGTTGGTTAGTATCCTATTATTTTGGATGATGGGCAGTCATTTTGTTGCTAATTTAAAAACAATTATTCAACACGCTATGTTGGTTGCATACCGAACAGATGATGATAAACAAATTATTTTCAATTTAATTAATTTATTAACCGCTGGATTTTGGTCGATTTTACCTATTTTTTTCGGATTAGTCATTATTGCCATCATTGCACCTATGGGGGTTGGTGGTTTACTTTTTAGTTTGCAATCAATTAAACCCAATTTTGGTAAATTGAATCCGATTAGCGGATTTAAAAGAATATTTAGTATTCGAATTTTTTCAGAGTTATTTAAAAGCCTGCTTAAAGTTGTTTTAATCGGTTTTGCCGTGACATTGTTTCTAATCAATCAATTTCCAAATATGCTTTCGCTGCCAAATATGTATTTAAATAGTGCATTATCTAACGTTATGCAACTGCTTATTTATTCAGGAATATTAACTATTTTAGCTTTAATTCCTATGGTTGGATTTGATATTTTTTATCAAATCTGGAGTAATTTAAAAAAATTAAAAATGTCTAAACAAGAGATTAAAGACGAGTTCAAGGAGCAAGAAGGTAATCCACAAATTAAAGGCCGGATTCGCCAGATGCAACAAGCAATAGCCAGACGTCGAATGATGAAAGATGTACCAAAAGCCAATGTTATTATCACTAACCCAACTCATTATGCGGTTGCACTACAATATGATGATAAAACTATGTCTGCCCCTAAACTGATAGCTAAAGGTACCGATAATATCGCTATCAAAATTAAAGAAATTGCCCAAGAGCACCGCATTCCACAATTAGAGGCTCCTCCTCTCGCTCGGGCTTTATATCGCTATGGTGAAATAGGACAAACCATTCCAGCCGAACTCTATGCTGCCGTTGCGCAAATTTTAGCCTGGGTTTATCAATTAAAACGTTGGCATAAACATGGTGGTGATAAGCCTCAAAAACCAACGAATATACCGATCCCTGAATCTTTATCCGTGAATGAGTAAAAGTAAATCTCTATGATGAAATCAAAATTAGCTAATTTATTATCAGTAAATCTATCAAAAAGTGGTCATTATCGAATTTTAACAGGGCCAATGCTTATTTTATTGATTCTTTCAATGATGGTATTACCTTTACCTGCATTTATATTGGATCTGTTTTTTACTTTTAATATTGCATTATCAATTATTATTTTGATTGTTGCGTTGTTTACTAAGCGGGTTTTAGATTTTGCGGCGTTTCCTACCGTTCTGCTTTTTGCAACGTTATTACGACTATCGCTAAATGTTGCTTCAACTCGGGTTGTACTGTTAAAAGGTCATACTGGTAGTGATGCAGCAGGTAGAGTTATTGAGGCTTTTGGACATTTTTTAGTGGGCGGTAATTTCGCTATTGGTATTGTTGTCTTTATTATTTTAGTTATCATCAACTTTATGGTAATCACTAAAGGTGCTGGTAGGATTGCTGAAGTTGGTGCTCGCTTTGCGTTGGATGGTATGCCAGGTAAGCAAATGGCAATTGATGCTGATCTCAATGCTGGATTAATTGGTGAAGATGAAGCCAAAGCACGGCGCGCAGAAGTTACACAGGAGGCCGATTTTTATGGCTCAATGGATGGTGCAAGTAAGTTTGTACGTGGTGACGCCATCGCTGGATTACTAATTATGGCCATAACCATTGTTGGTGGATTATTAGTTGGGGTAATGCAGCATGGTATGACATTTTCAGATGCGAGTAAAACCTATGTATTATTGACGATTGGTGATGGTCTAGTTGCACAAATCCCTTCACTGATTATTTCTACCGCTGCGGGTGTAATTGTGACTCGGGTTACCTCACAAGAAAACATTAGCGACCAAATGCTTAAACAGTTATTTAATAACCCCCAAGTATTAATCTTAACTGCGGTTGTTATTGGTCTGCTTGGACTTATTCCAGGGATGCCAAATTTAGTATTTTTAATGTTTACTGCGGTATTATCAGTAATTTCTTGGTGGTTAACCAAACAAAAGAGAGTTGAGAAAACAGTTGCTACTCCACCAAAAAGTGTTGCAGCGCCAACAAATGTTGACGCTTCATGGTCTGATGTCAATATTGAAGATATCTTAGCGATGGAAGTTGGATACGGGCTCATTCCTATGGTTGATCAAAACCAAAATGGTGAATTACTTGGTCGAATTCGTAGTTTGCGTAAAAAGTTTGCGCAAACATTAGGCTTTTTACCGCCTCAAGTTCATATTCGCGATAATCTCTCGTTATCACCTTATCAATATAAAATTTTTATAAAAGGTGGTGAAATTGGTCAAGGCGAAATAATGAATAATAAATGGTTAGCGATCAACCCCGGCACAGTAACCGAAACTATCGACGGCATTGAAACTATTGAGCCGGCTTTTGGTTTACCTGCTGTTTGGATAGATGAAAATGACAAAGAAAATGCACAAATATTGGGTTACACTGTTGTTGATACTAGTACCATGATTGCCACCCATTTCAATCATTTGTTACATCAATTCGCCAGTGATTTATTGGGGCGATTAGAGACACAAGAATTATTGGATCGAATAAGGCAGGATATTCCTAAATTAGTCGAAGATTTTATTCCTGACGTAGTGCCTTTAACTACTTTTCATAAAATTCTACAAAACTTACTTTCTGAAAAAGTGTCGATTCGTGATATGCGCACAATTATTGAGACGATTTGTGAACAAGCACCAAATCAAAATGATGCCTATCATTTACTCAGTATTGTTAGAATAGCGCTAGGGCGTGTGATTACCCAACAATGGTTTCCTGGGACAGAACCGATAAGAGTAATTGGATTAAATATTGATTTAGAAAGAATATTACTGCAAGCTTTGCAAAATACTAGTAATGTTGAACCGGGACTAGCAGAACATATTCTTCAACAACTCAAACAAGCATTAAATCAGCAAGATGCAATGGGAGCGCCGCCTGTTTTATTGGTTAATCACACATTAAGAGCTATGCTCTCCCAGTTTTTAAGACCTAATTTTCCTCAATTAGCCGTGTTATCTAATTTAGAAATACCTGATAACCGAAAGATCCAAGTGACATATCAAATTGGCAGTGAATTATGATAAATTTACTGCACAATATTGATCGTCATTTAATCTATTTTTTTTCAAATATTGTCCCTTTTTTGAAAGGTGAGTTTTTAAATGAGAATTTAGTGAGCAATATATAACTTATACCACCAACAACAAAGCCGACAATCCATGTTAAGCTCACTTCATAAAATGCAGCTGCTGATCCAATAAGCATCGCTAGAATAGCAGCGGGGTTAAATCCAGCAAATTGACCGTTGTTATCATATAGTGTATTTACATCAATTTTTTGGCGACGTAACAGATAGTATTCCACCAACAAAATTGCCACAATTGGTCCCAAAAATGCGGAGTAAATTAGAATAAACAAACCTAATCCTTTTGCTGAGGTATCCTGAACAAGAACCCAAGGAAAAGAAGCGATAGCTAATAATCCTGTAATGGTTACTGCTACTTTATATTTAGCTTTTGTTAATAACGTAATTACGTAAGCTGGTGGGATGATATTAGCAACGATATTTACAGCAATGGTGCCTAATACAATAAAGGATGATACCACGATGGTGATATATGGATTATTTACTACAATCGCAAATGCTTTAACTGGATTAGAGTTACCTGTGACTGAAGCTAACATCACACCAATAGTAATAATAAAACCGTAAGCAACAAAAATTGGTAGAAAATAGAGGAGCCCCCTTTTTTTATCGCTAAAACCTGCTTTTAGTTCTCGTGAGTAATCAGCTGCACTAAGAAAAATTGCAGCGTAATTACCTAAGAACATCATAATGAAGCCACAGAATGGTAATCCCCAAGTTCCTTCGGCATTTACCCATTTGTCTATAATAATTTCTTGATGATTATTGAGTAATATAATAAAGACATAAATTAACGCACAAAGAATAACAATTGAAATTAACGTTTCTACCCATTTTATTGCATGGAATCCATAAAGCGACAAAGCGATTTGGAAAAATTGTAAAATAAGAAAACAGATAAATATATTATTAAAATCACCATTAGATAATATTCTAATAATTTCATTGAGCGCAGTTGCACCTATCCAACTTTGAAATCCATACCAAACAATAGCAGGAATACCGCGAAGTAATGAAGAAATAATAGCGCCTTTTATACCAAATGACATGCGAAGTTGTACCACATAAGGAATACCTGTGCGATATCCTAAGCGATCATTAAAAACAAAAATTGTCGTGATAATCAATATTGCAATTAACGTTGCGGCAAAAGTTTGGAAAATATTCATGGTGGCAACACCAGCTACAACTAAGCTTGCACCTAAGGTCATATTACCCAAATTCATGCCATCGCCAATCCACATAAAAGAATAGGCTAAAGGATTCATAGTTCGATCTTTGCTAGATTTGGGTAATAAAGAACTATCAATCTGCATAGATGTATTTGGTGATTGTGCTGTATTATTCTTCATGACTTTCCTTCCCTACTTATTTCTGTCGTTTCAATTCCATTATTAACGCCGAATAAATTCACCTCTTGGTGTTGAATTAATACCGGCATTAATTTGATAAATAGTTTTGCCTCGTAATAATGTTTGAACCACTTGTGCACCAATTTGTCGTCCTACATAAGGACTAAATTTATTACGATATTCGAGATCTTGTTCTTTTAATACATAGCTAGAATGAGGTTTAATAAAGATGATGTCAGCATCTTTACCTACTTGAATTGAGCCTTTAGTTGGTAAGTTGTATCTTTCAGCAGGGTTTTTAGCGATGATATCGGCAAATTGTTTTAATGACATACCCCGTTTTTGTACGGCTTCATCAAACATAATATCCACATTATTTTGAACACCAGAAATTCCGCCCCAAGCATCAAAGGCATTGGCTTTGTCTTTTAAATCGTAAGTACATGGTGAATGGTCAGACACCGCAGTGATGATGTGGCCAGCAAATAGATATTTCCATAATCCTTCTTGAGCTTGCTGATCACGGATTGGTGGTGAACATTTTGCAATTGGTCCAATAGCATCCAATTGGTCTGTAGTAAAATAGAGGTAATGGATACAGGTTTCGCACGTCACATTAATGCCTTCTTGACGAGCTTTGATAACCTCTTCAACTCCTTCAGGACAAGCGACATGGCATATATGAATCGGGCACCCAGTTTGTTTAGCGAAAAAGATTGCTCGACGAATTGCTTCAACTTCAGTAAATACCGGACGGGTTGCTACATATTGTGATAATTTACTTTCGCCTCGTGCTTTAGCTTGTTGCCCTAAAATATCAGTAATTGCGGCATTTTCTGCATGGATAGCTAACACTTTACCGGTTTTAGCAATTTGGCGCATTCCTTCCCATAATGCGTAATCATTTACATTGGCAAAATCACCGTCAAGGTTTGGATCACCACAGGTTGCCATAAAACATTTAAATGCCGCGACACCTTCTTCGACTTGTTCTGCAATACCATTATTGGTCAGGTTATAAGGAACTAATCCACCATAAGAAGCTACATCGACATAAAGTTTTCCCTCACCAGCAGCATATTTGGTACGAAGAGTTTCGCCACTAGTAGTGGCAGGGAGTTGGTTAAGAGGCATTTCAACAAAGGTTGTTACGCCACCTTTTGCACATGCTTTTGTTCCTGTGATATAGCCTTCCCACTCATGACGAACACCACCAGGTTCACTAATATGAACATGAATATCAACCATTCCGGGACTAACAATCAAGCCATTAGCATCAATAATTTCATCGGCTTGCACTAAATTAGGGCCAATTGCTGCAATTTTGCCATTTTTTATTGCAATATCGGTATAAATTTCGCCAGATTCGAGAATGACAAGACCATTTTTAATAATGAGATCGTACTGCATAATAATTTTCCCAACTAAATTGATTACAAATTAGACACATAATCATTCATATTATCAGTATTATTTGTTTTATCAAATTTTCATAATAATCTTTATATTTATGCAATAAACGTGCCACTAAATCAAAAAGTAAGTAATAACTGACATGATTTGGTTTTCTTTAAGTGGAATTGCACTAAAATGATCCATTTATATCTGTTTGACTCAATGTTTTGCACTATTTTGGGGGATTAGATAGGAAAATCGAATAAAACATTAGAAAAATTAGATTATGTGCCTTACATTGAAGTCAACCTTTTGGTTATCGCTACTAATGTAAGGCCTTGTAAATATTATTTAGTAGCCACAGTAAAACGTTGTTTAATGTGTTTTGCATTCTCCGCTTCATCAATCATCGCGATTGCATAGTCAGCATAGCTGATTTGACTTTTCCCTTGGCTATTAACCAAAATTTGCTCGCCACCAACAATATAATGACCAGTTCTTGGACCATCAGCAATAAACTCAATTGCTGGGCTTAGATAGGTCCAATTTACATCATTACAAGTTCTTAATTGATCTAAAGCTTTTGCCATGTTATTGGCTAATGGTTTAAATTCATCCGGGAAATCCGGAGAGTCAACTAAACGAATAGTATGCTCAGGATTGACATATAAACTACCTGCACCGCCAACAACTAATAAACGATTAGGTTTACCGCTTAAAATATCAGTTAAGTGTTTTAAGCTAGTTTGATGTTGTGGAAGGGTTTCTGGTGTCCATGCTGCAAAAGCATCAATAATGACATCAAAAGGTTTCAAATCTTCATAAGTTAGATCAAACAGATCTTTAACTAGAATTTTTGCCTTAGGGTCAACATGAGCGTTGGGATTACGAACAATCGCCGTTACATCATGTCCACGCGCAATTGCTTCTTTAACTATCAGACTACCTGACTTACCACTAGCACCAATAACCGCAATTTTCATTTTTTACTCCTTTATTAATTTATAAGTATTGTTTGATTCAGGTTTTAAATTGGAAAAATCTTTTAACAATTTGATATTTTTAGGTTAATATTCTAAGTATCTATTGTAAAGTAGGTACCAAGCAGTAATATAGTTACCGAAATGATACTGTTATTGAATTTAAAGGATTTTTAACTAATGTCACTCAACGGAATTTTACCTCCTTGCCCTGTCGAAATTACCCTTATGTTAATGGGTGATAAATGGAAAGTCTTAATCGTTCGTGATTTATTAACAGGTACAAAACGCTTTGGAGAATTAAAAAAATCACTAAACGGTATATCTCAAAAAGTCTTAACCCAACATCTAAGAACAATGGAAAAAAACGGCTTAGTCAGCCGCAAAGTCTATGCCCAAGTACCACCTAAAGTGGAATACACATTGACCGATGTCGGGCAAAGTTTAAAACAAGTGCATGACGCTATGTTAGCGTGGGGAAGTGCTTATAAATCAAAACAAAGTGCTAATAAATAGGTTTTATTTATAAAATAATTTTTCTATTTATACATAAGTAATGTTAGCAAACTGATAGTATGATTTTCATTAAGCAGAAAATTATGGCTAATTAGCCTCAAATTTAGAACATATGAAATAAAATTCATCTGGCTTTGAGTCTTTATCCTGACCAATAACGATTGTATCTGGGTAGAGATTATTGTCGGTAATCGGGGTAATTTCCTTTCGGAATATGTCGGTATCATCCAAAGGAATGGGTTCTTCACAGCTGCGTAATATAGGGTTAACCTCAATCAATTTAGCGAACTTGTACATATCACCTTTGGCTTTAGCATAAAAAGATGTGACAAAATTATCGCTTTCATAACGAATCATATTAACCCATACATTCTTAACTTTAATAGGTTGCCCAAAATAGTATTCGATTTCATTTATACTATCATGTTTTTTTATAGTAATTTTTTGTTTTGCAAGTTCAGCAATGATCTTTTTATCTTCTATGGCAAAAGGCTTTGACTGACATAACAAAGCTGATCTAAATTGTTCTGTTATATTCTTCGTGTCATTACTAGACGCATAGCCAGATAAACTCAAAAAATATAGCGTGTAACCTAAAAGTAAATATGATTTTTTCATAATTAATTGTCTATGTGAGGTTATTAATGCTTTGTTGATTCTGTTTTATTCCTCTGTCAAATCTCAATCTAATTATAAATGAAGAATAAGTAATAGTTAATAATTTTGATATTAACTTACTAGCCACCCTATCGCCATTTTGTTAAAACTATATTACTATGATTTAATTGATTTTCATTATAAAAATTGATTATGAATAAGCCATCACCGAATTTAACCATTAAAGATATTGCCAAATTGAGCGGGGTGAGTAAATCCACTGTTTCGCGAGTTATTAATCACGACCCAATGGTGAAGGAATCGACACGTAACAAAGTGATGGCAATTGTTGAACAATATCAATTTACCCCATCCAAATCAGCTAGAGCAATGCGTGGTTATGGTAATAAAGTGATTGGTATAATTGTTACTCGCCTTGATTCCATATCCGAAAATCATGCAGTTCGAAACATGTTGCCTGTTTTTTATGCAAATGGGTATGATCCGATTATCATTGAGAGCCAATTTAGCCCGCAAAAAGTCGAAGAACACCTGACAATGTTAAAAGAAAAGCAAGCTGACGGTGTAGTAATTTTTGCTTTTACAGGATTGAATAGCTCTCGACTGACATTTTGGCAAGATAAATGTGTGGTTATTGCTAGGCCTTTTTCTGATTATACTTGTATTTGTTATGATGATGTAGGGGCAGTAAACAAAGCATTAACCTATTTATATCAAAAGCATAAAAAAATTGGCTATATTGGTATTACTAAACAAGATCAGACTACTGGTGAATTACGCTACCAAGCGTATACTAATTTTTGTCATACTCATAAACTTAAGCCAAATGCGGTGCTTGGCAAATTAAGTTATTATTCTGGTTATGAACTTGCCGAGTCAGTATTGGTTGATTCACCAACAGCAATCATTTGTGCTACCGATTCAATTGCTTTAGGCCTAAATAAATTCTTATCTGAAAAAAATATCAATAATATTGTTGTTATTAGCATTGGTAGTAGCGATCTGCTTAAATTCTTGTTTGCCAAAACAATTACAGTCGATCTTGGTTTTGATAAAGCGGGTACTTATGCTGCAAACGAGTTATTGCAAATACTACAAAGTGGAGCAAAACCTAAAATTATTACGGTTCCTTCCCAAATACTCATTTAACTATTTTTGAGTGATATATTGCATAAAATTGTGAGGTTTATCACAAAAAGGGAACGTTCCCATTTATTTAAATAATAATTCAATTTATGCTTAATTGTTACCAAATTAGGGTCGGAATAATTAAAAAATTTTGGCTTAAATTGAAAATAAGGAGACTTAACAATGGCAAAAGCACCTAAAGTTTCAACAAAATCAATTATGCAATTGATTGAACTTGTTGGAGGAAAAGAAAACATTGCTAGTGTTACCCATTGTTTGACAAGATTAAGGTTTGCGCTTGCTAATCCCAAATTAGCCAATGTTGAAGCGATTGAAGGATTGTCTTTTGTCAAAGGATGCTTTAATAATGCCGGGCAGTTTCAGGTTATTATTGGAACGGATGTTGATAGTTATTACAAGTTATTGATTGAACAATTAAATATTGACGAAGCGACCAAAGAGCAAACAAAAGCCGCAGCTAAACAAAATATGTCATGGTTTGAACGGTTAATCTCAAATTTAGCTGAAATTTTTGTACCATTATTACCTGCACTGATTGCGGGTGGTTTATTACTCGGCTTGCGTAATGTAATTGGTGAAATGCCAACTATTAACGATAAACCGCTTACTGACACGTATACTTGGTTGGTACCTATACATAGTTTCCTTTGGTTACCGTGTGAAGCGATTTTCCACTTTTTACCGGTGGCTATTTGTTGGTCTACAGTCAAAAAAATGGGCGGTTCTCCTGTGTTAGGGATTGTTTTAGGCATAACACTGGTTTCTCCACAACTGATGAATGCTTATAATCTAGGGAAAATCGTTCCTGACGTGTGGGATTTTGGTTGGTTTACGATTCAAAAAGTCGGCTATCAAGCACAAGTGATTCCATCTATTTTTGCCGGTTTGGCATTGGGATGGATCGAAACTCGATTACGTAGAATTGTCCCTAATTACCTAACTTTAGTGATTGTCCCAATCGTATCACTACTATTAGCCGTCGTCCTTGCACATTTTCTTTTAGGACCAATCGGACGAATGTTAGGCAATGGTATTGCTTATGTGGTTAAATATTTAATGACTGGTGATTATGCCTTCATTGGCTCGGCAATTTTTGGATTCTTTTATGCACCGTTGGTTATTACTGGAATTCACCATACTACATTAGCTATCGATATGCAGATGACAGAAAGTATGGGCGGTACACCGATTTGGCCAATTATTGCCTTATCCAATATTGCTCAAGCTTCAGCCGTTGTTGGAATCATTTTGATCAGTCGAAAACATAATGAGCGCGAAGTTTCCATTCCTGCTGCTATATCGGGCTATCTAGGTGTTACTGAGCCAGCTATGTACGGTATTAACTTACGCTATAAATTCCCAATGTTCTGTGCCATGGTCGGTGCGGCTAGTGCTGGATTAATCTGTGGTTTATATGGTGTATTATCTAATGGTATCGGTGTGGGAGGATTGCCTGGTATCTTATCAATAAAACCTGTTTATTGGTCAATTTATGCCTTAGCAATGCTAGTAGCGATTATTGTTCCAATCGCATTAACCATCATTGTTTATAAAATAAAACAGAAAAAAGGCACACTAAATATTCAATAATGATAATAAATAGTAATTCACCCATTTTATGTGAATTTAATTTTACTGATTAAAAATAAAGAGTAAGCAATGAATAAAATAGATATCCCGTGGTGGCAAAATGGTACTATTTATCAAATCTATCCCAAAAGTTTTCAAGCCAGTGGTGCGGGTTCAACGGGGGATTTATTAGGCATTATCAGCCGGTTAGATTATCTGAAAAATCTGGGCATTAGTGCGATTTGGTTAACGCCAATTTATCCCTCTCCGCAAGTTGATAATGGCTATGATGTATCGGATTATTATGATATTGATCCGGCTTATGGCACGATGGACGACTTTGAATTATTGGTTAAGCAGGCGCATGAACGTGATATCCGGATTATGATGGATATGGTATTTAACCACACTTCAACAGAGCATCCATGGTTTAAATCGGCCTTAGATAAAACCAGCCCATTTCGATCGTTTTATATTTGGAAAGACGCCAAAGCTGACGGATCAGAACCCAACAATTGGCGATCTAAATTTGGCGGCAAAGCCTGGCAGTGGCATGAGCAATCAGGACAATACTATTTACACCTGTTTGCAAAGCAGCAAGCCGATCTCAATTGGGAAAATCCAACTGTCCGCCAAGAGATTAAAAACGTCTGTCAATTTTGGGCGGATAAAGGGGTTGATGCATTAAGGTTGGATGTGATCAATTTGGTTTCTAAACAGCAAGACTTTCCGGATGACGTACAAGGTGACGGACGAAAATATTATACGGATGGCCCGAAAATACACGAATTTTTACAAGAGTTAAGTCGAGATGTTTTTCAACCTAATGACTTAAAAACCGTGGGTGAAATGTCATCAACTACATTAGAGAACTGTCAAAAATATTCCGCATTGGATGGCAAAGAGTTGACCATGACGTTTAATTTTCATCATTTAAAAATTGATTATCCAAATGGGGAAAAATGGACGCTGGCTAAGCCTGATTTACTTGAACTCAAAAAGATACTCGGCTATTGGCAACTGGGTATGCACGGTAAGGCGTGGAATGCGATTTTCTGGTGTAATCACGATCAACCTCGCATTGTGTCACGTTTAGGTAATGAAGACCAATACCACAGCGAATCGGCCAAAATGCTGGCAATGATTCTTTATGGACTACAAGGCACGCCATATCTTTATCAAGGTGAAGAGATCGGGATGACCAATCCCCATTTTACCGATATTTCGCAATATAAAGATGTGGAAAGCCTTAACATCTATCAAGAAAAAATTGCCGAAGGTGTGTCAGAGTCTGATATGTTAGCGATTCTTGCCAGTAAATCACGGGATAATAGCCGAACGCCAATGCAATGGGACAACACCGTCAACGCCGGATTTAGTCAAGGTAAACCTTGGATTGAGGTGGCAAACAATTACCCAAAAATCAATGTGAAGGCAGCACTTGACGATCCTAATTCCATTTTTTATTGCTATCAAACTTTAATCAAATTACGCAAAACATACCCGATCTTTATTTTCGGTGACTATCAAGATCTAACGCCTGATGTTGCTAATTGCTGGTGCTATGTCAGACATTGGAATAATCAAACATTACTTGTGATAGCCAATCTGACCGAAAATACGGTTAAATGGCAATTACCTAAAGCGTTAGAAAATAGTCATTGGCAAAGATTGCTAGGTAATTATGAAAACCAAACTGTATTAAAGCCAGAAATGGAGTTGCAACCTTATGAGGCTATGTATTGGTTGCATCTATTATAATTTATACATCGAAAAAGAGGGAATGATTCAAAATAAATCTCTTGAATTAAATGGTTTGGTAGATAAATAGTGTAGTGTTTGTTATAAAAATAAACACTTATACTCTTATTGCTTAGAGATTGATAATAATGATTACAATCTATTTATAAGCTGATTATTTTTTAATATTTAATGTCAATTATAAAAAATACCCCTGCATATTAATTAAAATTTGTAATAATTTAGATCAACTACTTTTGATACAGCTTACTTATTAGCAAAATAAATTAATCAGTGTAAATATTAAAACGGTATAGACTCCACAATATTTTTACAAATAGAACAGTTTGGGTTAGTTGTGTTTTTTCTTATTTCTATCATCGTGGTGATTGTTTCTAAGACAAAACAACATATAAAGAATAATTGCGCCAATAAAGTTTAAAAGATAACCCCAACAAACAATAATAAACCATTCTATACCAAGCAATGGCAAAGCAATGGGTAATACAGTTGTAGCTATTAATAAATAAAAAATTGAAAAAAATGTTATATAATTAAGCAGTTTATTGAAATAACAGAATTTTTTACTCATTAAAAAATGAGTGAACATAAATTTGCGTTCATTTGATTTATCTTCTTTATCAATAAAAAACAGAATGATTTTTTTAATTATTTTTAATATAAAAATAAATACAGCACCAATTAAATTGATA